>JAEOSZ010000057.1 GCA_016840095.1 Candidatus Heimdallarchaeota archaeon | reverse complement strand
TTTCTCCTTTGTATATTTTAAAGGACACATCGTCTACTGCATGAACAAAGTGTTTTTCTCCTCCTGTGAATACTTTTGTATAGTATTCTCGTAGAAGTAAACCAATCGATTTGGTTCGTTCCTTTGAGAAAATATTAGAGAAATAGTATTTTGTCATTTGTACAAATTTCTGAATAGCTTCAATAGAGAAAATGCTAGAAAAGAAACCGAACATAACTGGGAATAGTTTTTCCAGATGAACAGCTTCTATTACTGCTTGTTCTTTAGATCTTGTTTGATCTTCAGCATATGTTGCAACAGGAACTGGTTCCAGAATTGCTAATTGTGCTTTAACAGAACTTCGGATAAGTTTGTCACCTATAGCATATTGAACCACAATCTCTCCAAGGATAATTACGATTGTAACAAATAGAAGCAACGCAATATTAGAGACATACATTGTTAATATTAAAGAAACCACAGCAAGGACACCATACCATCCATAAAATGGAAAAATTAATGATTCCATTGTATACTCAGGTTTAGATATTCGCTTAAAAAATGTATTCAGCAGTGTAAATGCAATCACACGAGATACAAGATTTAAACTCCCGATTGTCATCACAACAATAAGTTGGTAATCCACTAGAACAAATTGGGGATATATAGCAGTAAATACACTACTAAGAATACTGAAGATTACTAGAAGAGCTAAGCTAGTCCCAACTATAATTGCATTAAGTCTAATTTTGGGATTTTTTATCGCAATTCTCCCTATTGAAACCCCTAACATTACTATTGCAAGGTTAAGCAGTATTACTGATATAAGCGATAAAGTATAGATGTCAAGAACTTGACCAATGATATCAAGAATTACATTTATTACAGCTACAATAACAAACAAGATTCCTGCGTTTCCTATTAAACCAAGTGAGAAATTATCTAAAGTTTCAGATGTTGTCGTTTTCATTTTCATTTCTCCTCCTCTTCATAGAGCCAGCAAGCCACAAAACCGTCTTTCATTTCTGTGTTTGAAGGTATTTTTTTACTGCAAATAGGCATAGCTTTCGGACATCGTGGGTGAAATCGACAACCTAATGGTGGATTTCGCAAATCAGGAGGAGCACCTCCAATCTCATATAACTCTTTCTTTTCTCCAACAATACTCGGAAATGAGTCAATTAACGCTTGAGTATAAGGATGAAAAGGCTCTTTGAATATTGTACGAAGATCACCATATTCAACGAGTTTACCTGCATACATAATAGCTACTGTTTCACAGACTTCTGCAATAACAGATAAATCATGTGTAATCATGATCATAGACAAATCAAATTCCTTTTGCAAGTGTTTAGTTGCTTTTAGAACTTGTGATTGAACTATTACATCTAACGCTGTAACAGGTTCATCAGCAATCACAATATCAGGATTATTAACGAGAGCCATTGCAATTAGAGCTCTTTGTTTCATACCCCCACTTAGTTGATGAGGATAATCTCGAGCTCTAGAAGAATCAATTCCGACAGTTTCTAGTATGTCAATTACTTTGTCCCAAGCGTCTGTTTTGTCAATTACTGTATCATGGATCTTTATTGCTTCTAGAATCTGATCTCCAACTCTATGGACTGGATTAAGAGCATTCATTGCACCTTGAAATATCATGGCAATATGATTACCTCTTATTCTTCTCATCTCATGATTTCTAAGTTCCAGCAAATTATTTGTTCTTTCGATTACTTCTCCTTTCTTAGTAAGACGACGTTCCTTCACTCTTTCTTTGATAGTCTTTCTATCATCCATTACTTCGAATGCTTTATCATAGATGAGTTGACCTTCCATTATCTCCCCAGGTTCAGGTATCATCCGCATAATAGAAAGACAGGAAGTGGTTTTACCACAACCACTTTCTCCTGCAAGACCGAGAACTTCTCCTCTTTGAAGTTTAAAACTCACGTCATCTACAGCTTTAACTGCTCCTCCTCTTGTATGGAAGTATGTTTTCAGATTTTGTACTTCTAGTATCGGTTTTTGTTTACTTTTCGACATTTTATCACCTTTTTCTCAGCCTTGGATTTACGATTTCATCGAAAGCTATTCCAATGAATGCAAAACTCAAAGTTATTAACCCTATCATAATCCCTGGTGGGAAGAACAGCCACCATGCTCCTGAAGCAAATGCTGCATGAACTTGAGCTATATGAAGCATTTGTCCAAGTGTCCAATTCAAAGGATCTCCTAAGCCGAGATAAGCTAAGAATGATTCATATAGAATCGCTTGTCTCATAGATGTTATGATCATGGTTAGCATTAGTGGAAAAACATTAGGAAGTATGTGTTTAAAGATAATATATCTTCTACTTGCGCCTGCTGCTTTTGCACTTGTAACAAATGCTCTCATTTTAAGAGATAATGCTTGACCACGTATCAAACGAGCAGATACAGGCCAGAATACTACCACGTAAACTATCGCTACAACTGACCAATGGGTTGTTCCCCCGAGGAATGGAAGTGATGCTAGTACAAGCATAAGTGGTAATGCTGGCATAACTAATACCACATCCGTTATTCTCATAATTACAACATCCACCCATCCGCCAATATATGCACTCGCAACTCCTATCGTTGTCCCAATAAGTACAGTTAAGCTCCCTGCAACGAGTCCCACTAATAATGAGATTCTGAGACTAGTTAGAAGAATAGTAAAAACATCTTGTCCATATCTATTAGTACCTAACCAGTGTTCGCTACTTGGAGGCTGTGTTGGATCTTCAATTGAATACTCATAAGGATCATATTCAGTAAAATTTTCTCCACCTATTGCTAACACGATTATAATTAGTAAAAGGATAAATCCAGTTACACCCATCCAATTCTTGCTGAATACTTTTAAGTTAGATCCAGTTCTCTTTAATCTTCGACTGATGTTACCTATATTAGGTTTTCTTATTCTAAATGCCATCTTTTTTTCACCTATGAAGTTCTAATCCTTGGATCTACAAATCCATAAAGTAACTCAGCAATGAGTAGTCCTAACAGTGTTAATCCCGCAATAATAATGAAAGATCCCTGTAGTAGTGGATAATCCTTAAACATTATCGCCTCATAAAGTAATCTTCCCGTTCCTGGATACGCGAAAACCGTTTCTATAAGTACAGAACCTCCTATAAGCCAGCCTATACTCATTCCAATATCTGTAATAACTGGAAGCAATGCATTTCTAACACCATGTCTGTAAAGTACTTTTCTTTCTTTGAGCCCTTTAGCTCTTGCTGTTTGAATGTAATCTTCAGTTTTTACGTTGATTAGGTTACCTCTCATAAACCAGGACCAACCCAAGATTCCTGCAATTACCAACGTTGAAAGTGGTAATACTAAATGCCAAAGAACATCTAATATTAGTGCTAACGTTCCTTCTCTTTCTATAAGTGGCGTTTTCGCACCTACAAATGGGAACCATATTGCCCATCCATGTGTTCTAGCATAAAAGCCAAAGAATGCTATAAACATCATTCCAACAAAGAATAATGGTAATGCGTTATAGATATTATAAGTCAAAACAAAGGCTGTGTCTGTCTTTGATCCTCTTCTCCAAGCTACAAATGAACCAAGAAAAATACCAACTAATCCATTTATTACAAATGCTGATCCTAATAAAAGAAGTGTCCATGGAATTCTTTCACCAATTAAAACACTTACATCTTTTCTATGAAGAAATGAAAAGCCAAGGTCTCCTTGGAAGATATTTCTTAAAAAGAGGCCATACTGTTTCCATAATGGTTCATTTAAACCCCATCTTTCTAAAAGATGTTCTCTTACATCAGGAGGTACTCTTGGGTCAAGGGCGAAGATATCAGCAGGATTACCTGGCATAGCATGATAGATGAGAAAAACCACAGTAATCGCGATGAAGTATGCAATCAAAGCAAACAAGATCTTTTTTGCAATATATCCTTTCAATCCCATAAATTTGGCACCAACTTCTAAAACTGTTATACTTGGAGTATTTTTAAATATTTCGGGATATACTATATGTTTAATAAAACCACAAATATCTAAACATAATTTTCGATTTGAATAAAAAGAAAAAGAAAATCTAGGTTACCCTAGATTAAGTAAATTTATTTTCGACGTTTTCTATAGAGTGCAAATCCAATAGCACTAAGTGAGATTACTGCTGCTATTACCTGGAAACCATCTGTTTTCTCTGCAACAGAGTAAACTGCGATATCAGATTCGAAGTTATCAGGTCCAGCTGTTTCACCCATAATGTATCCATCTACTGAATCTTTTCGATAGAGTGATACACCACCAGTGTTGATTATTGGAAGATAACATAGATCTTGTGCTACAAGAAGTTGAGCTTCTTTTAATAGAGCTGTATAAACTGCTTCATCTGTCTCTAGTTGAATATCTTCGATTATGTCATTAACTTCCCATCTGACTGAACTGTTCCATCCAGGAATATTGACATCATCTGATCCCCACCACTGGTCTATACCGTACATCCAACCCATCCAACTTGGATGGAAATCGCTCCAGAAACCTGACCAACCTAGATATGCCCAATCATAGTCGTATTTACCAGGATAGTCGTAATCTCCTCCGAGATGTCCCGCACCACCAACAGTTTGCCAGAGAATTGGCCATAGAACTGGTTTGACATTTACCTCTATTCCTAAGTCTGCCATATTATCAGCCATCAATCTAACTGTATCGACTGAATCTTGATATTCCGCACTTACTAATAGATCAAATGCAATTTCTGTTCCATTCGCTTCTCGCCATCCATCGGCATCGCTATCAACAACTCCGATACTGTCAAGTGTCGCATTAGCCCATGTTACATTATATTCATATTTTGGAATATTTGGATTGTAGTATGGACCTCTTGGAAGACTCATTGATGCTTCAGCAACTACTCCTCTACCACCGAAAACGATTTGTCGAACTGCTTCTCTATCAATACCTGTTAAAACAGCTTGTTTGAATTCAGTTATATTGTTAGGCCATCTTCGTTGGTTAACACCAAGATACATGATAAAGTCTGCGAGATAGTCGTGCAAGAATATGTTAGGATCGTTTTCTGCAACTGCTTCTAGTTCTGGAGGTGGACCATCATAAATGTCTATATCTCCAACACTTAGTGCGTAATATGCAGTAGACTCATCTGGTATTATGGTGATGATTTTTTCTTCAACATAAGGACCGGGTAAGTAGTAGTCTGGGTTTCTATAGAGAATAAAGTATTGACTTGGTTCGCGTTCTCCCCATGTGAAGGGTCCGCATCCTACTGGATTGTCATTGGTGAAATCATATACATCTATTGTATCCCAGATGTGTTCTGGTAAAATCCAATCTGTTCCAATTTCAACTAAAACATCTACTGGTTTGGGTCCATAAGATAGTTCAAGTTCAATTTGAAAATCAGTTATTTTTGTGATGTTGACAACTTCATCGTATAACCAACTTCGTCTTGGAATACCTGGATCATCAGCTAAAGTTTGCCAAGTCCAGACAACGTCATCCGCCGTAACTTGTTGACCATCATGCCAATATGCGTCTTGTACTAAATTCCATGTCCATGTTGTGAAATCAGGACTTACCGTATACGAATCACAGAGTTCTAACCGTAGAACATTATTCACATCGTAAGTTACCATGGCATCATACATGTGTCCCATTATATAACTTTCAATCATCATTCCCCAGAACCAGGGATTTAGAGTAAGAATATCAGAGGTGATTCTTGTCTTATAAGTTCCACCAACTGCTGGCTCTTGAGCATAAACTGACATTGCTGGAGAAAGTACCATAATTGAAGCCATAAAAATAGCACAGCTAATTAAGATTGTTTTTCTCAATTTTTTTCATTCCATATTATTTTTTTCATCTTCGATATAAATTTCAAAGATTAAATATAGAATACTTCAAAATTATATAAGATTTTCGGGTAAAAAAATTTATGTTTAGCAAAACAGTTATAAACTAAACGTAATTAGTGTGTGCATATAGTTGAACAGTCAAAAGAAGTGAGATATATGGATTTAGAAAGATTCAAAAGAGAATTTGAATATGAAACTGTCAAATTGATGAGGGATGCTAAAATTCCAGGAATGTCGCTTTTAATAACAAAGGATGGTGAAACAATATATCAAAGAGCTTTTGGTTTGAGAAAGAAGAAAGATGTTAAACCTGCAACTATTGATACGCTTTATGGTACGTCTTCAATAACTAAGTCAGTCACAAGCTTGGCGATTATGCAACTATTTCAAGCTGGAAAACTCGATATCCATGCTCCAATTTCTGATTATCTTCCTGTAGATATAGGATTCAAAGATAATCCAATCACATCACATCATCTAATGAGTCACTCTTCTGGAGTTCCCGCATTACATACATTTTACTTCGCACAAATGAATCAGGAATTGTACCCTGGTAAAACACCTATGATACCTCTAGGTAATTGGGATGATTTTTACTTTCATATCAATGAAGCTAAAGATGAAGTAATCAGTCCTCCAGGTACCAAATTTTATTATTGGAATGGAGCTTTTGCACTATTGAGTCAAATTATCGAAAAAGTGAGTGGTAAACCCTATGAAGAATATGTCAAGGAAAACATATTACTTCCATTGGATATGAAAAGAAGTACTTATTCACATAAAGAAGCTGAACAGGATGGGGATGATTCTCGGGGTTTTAACTTTATCTGGAAGGAAAACCAAATTAATAGATATCCCCAAGATATGCTTTCTAGTCCTTTTACTGCTGGATCTGGTGGGTTGATTTCTAGTGTAGTAGAAATGACTAATTATCTTCAATGTTTTCTAAATAATGGGGAATTTAGAGGTAAGAAATTATTATCTGAAGATCTTGTTCAAGAGATGGTAAAACCTCATAATACCAATATTACCGATTCCTTCCATGAATATGTTCCTGATGTAAAACTTGGTTATGGTTATGGGTGGAGAGTCTATGAGAATTTTCATGGAAATACTTTGATAGCGCATAGAGGTGTCTCAGGAGTTACAGGTGGTTTGATTGGGTATATGCCAGAACTAAATATCACTTTTGCTCAGTTGTATAATGTTTCTTACTTACCTCGAATCCTAAAACATTTGGCTTTTATTCTATTAATGGGAAAGGAACCAAAGGAAGTTATGCCATATTATATCAGAAGAAAGCATTACAATGATTTATGTGGAAGATATGAGGCTTTCAAGAAAATTCTCACAATTGATGTCCAAGAACGCAATGGTCTCCTTTATCTTGAAGGAGATTTCTGGGATGGAAGATTATCACATCCAATAATACCAAAATCTAAAAATCCTAAAGTTATGGAATTCTATTGTATCACTCCTTATGGCAATATGGATGTAAATTTTACTAAACTAAGTAGTGGCGAAATGACTTTTGAATATGAAAGATATCTTATGCGTAAGAAGACTATTGAAATCAAAGAAGATTAGATAGATCAAATTTCTTCTTTTTCTTTTGTTTTCTCTATTAATTTTATTTCATCGAAATTAATCATGGTTTCTTTTTCACATATTTTATCCATATAGCAACTACTACTACTCCTAAAGTAAAACCTCCAGTGCTTAATCCGATAATTAGATTCCTTTTAAACAGATTAGTTGAATCAGGATCATTTATGAAGGCTGATTCATTTGATAAATGTCCTTCTTCATCAGAAACAGCTAAAGAAATATTTATTTCTCCTTCAGGAGGTTCATCCAAGTAATATCTCACCTTGATTGGTTGCCAAAAACGAGGAAATTCAATATCTCCTTCTTGAACAGTTTGATTTTCTAGAGTAATATAATACTGACCAACAAAATTTGTTTTAGATCTAAAATTATACCAGACCTCCCATTCAAAATAGATAGTACCATTGCCTTCATCTACAAGTATAGGAGATGAAACAACTGGAGCGAATCTTAATCTCTCAACTTTGAAAACATCAAAAGATACCTCTCCAGTATTTGGATAAGCAATCTCCCATTGAATATCTCCATTCATATCAATCTCAGAAATAATTGCTCCAAAGTCACTTTCTGGGTGAGTATAAGTACCAAAAACCCCTAACAAGTTATTATTGGGAAGTAAGTCACAATCTCCATAACTAAAGCTAAAGTAATCACTTGGAGAATTCCATTCTCGTGTGATATTTGCAAACATTTTATCTTCATCGATTGTAATTTCTATTAACCTCGAGATCATGTTTGTAGCATCTGTTTGATTATGGTAATCATTATCAAATAGGAGGAATTGCTTATCATTTATTTTTTCCAAAGCATGAGGATGGAAAAAAAGATGTTCTTGCTCATTTCCCTGAATATCAAACAAAGTGAAATTTCCATATTCCCCTAATCCCCATAAGACTTCTTTTGTTTCATGACTGATTTTATAGAAAGTATTAACATTTCTACAATTAAGATATATCATATCTGTTGATTCGTCATAAAAAACTGCGTTTGCATGAACTATATTTCTAACTCCTCCATATTGGTCAAAAGGAGGAGATGAATCTTCAAATGGACACCACTGCGAGTAGTTAATAAAACTTCTAGTATCCAAAAACCAAATAAGGTCTCCATCTTCATTATATTCGTTGATGTATTCAAATCTGTATGATCTTTCATCAAATACAATATCATAATTTTTAAGCGTGAAAAAGGTTTCATTAGCATAATTGTATTCTGTATCGTGGTGAGACCAAAAATTTAACTCTGTAGTTTCATTAGTTTCGATATTCCAAAGATAAGATTTCAAGTCAGTTCCATAGAGAACAGTATTTGAGTTAATTATTTCAATTGGTCTAGTATCAAGAGAATCTGTTATTCCAACATCTCTACTAAAATATATTTTGCCATCTAAATCAGTGACTAATAAAGTACGATTTAATACTTCGAAATTAGATAATGCTTTACTCTCTAAAACGTATAGATTGAAGCCCTCAAATCTTTCAGAACCATTGGAAGTGATGATTTGACCTTGTTTTTGGAAATGATTTGATATTACAACATTTGAACTAAGTGATGAAAAGAAGATTAGAAAAGTGATAATTGACATAAAAAAACAATTCATAGTCTTTGACGAACAGAAATGTGTCATTAAATAATATCGCTTACTTGAATTTTTATAACTTTTCCCTATCTTTCTGTTTTCTCAGTTGATGCGATTTACATTATTACTGCATAGGTATTGTCTAAAGTTAGTTGAGTCACTTTAGATACAGAGAAAGAAGAAGTGTTCAACTATAGGTATAAAAGAAAACACAGAATATTGTTTAAGCAAAAGAAAAATTGGATCACTCAAAGGGAAGGGATCAGTATTGTTTGCACTCCCTAGAAGTTCATATGGTAAAGAAGAATTCCAACTACTCCAGTAGTTGCCTTCTGAAGTTACATCTTCATACCACAAGTTGTCGATTCCATCATCTCTTGCTTGAGATGTTTCACCTTCATTATTGCCATAGAAAGAATTATGATGAATAATGCTGTTACTCCCCGATAGAATATTTACTCCTTCCTCAGTATTATTCAATAATTCATTCATTGTAATGATATTTCCATTACTACTCTCAGATAATTGTATCCCAATTACATTATCTATTAATTGATTGAAAGAAAGCTGATTGAAGCTACTACTATGCAAGGTTATTCCTTGTAAATTATCACTGGCTATACAATTTTCGAGTATATTGAAATGAGCATCATACAAATTAATACCATTATATTTACTTCTTTCTGAAACAGAATTTTGTAAAGTACAATAAGAACTAGATCTCATAATAATTCCATTGGTGAATGTTCTAGTAACATCATTATTGACCATTATACAATTGTTACTGTTCTCTATCTCTATTCCGGTAGCAGGATTTCTGATGTAATTGTTTGTTATGGATGTCGAATTAGATTTTTCTATGATTAAACCACTACTAGAACTAGGTTCTTGTTCTGATACAGGTTGTGATTTTAGTAGCTGATTATTCTCTACTGTGCAATTATTTGAATCATAAATACCTATTCCAATTTTGTTATCTAAACAAGTGTTATTCGTAATCTCCACAAAATCACTCGAAACAATTTTTATTCCTTCAGTTGAGTGCCCTATACAAGTGTTATTATAGATTTTTGCCGTTCCTGGAGCTATAGATTTTATGGAAATTGCAGAAAGTAAATTATATGATAAGAAGTTATTTCTTATGATGAAGTAGCTGTTTGTGTTTGAAATGTTAATCGCTCTTTTCATCCCGTTAACAATGCTTAGATTTTCGATTAAAAACGGATTTTGCTCAGTTCCTTCCCCTTCAAACCTATATTTTTTGAAATCTTGATCTGAGAATATTTCATAGGTTTTAACTTGATCTCTAGTCAAAACCATAGGGAGAACTATAGTGAGAAATAGGAAACCTACGGCTAGTATAATTGCAAAAATCTTGTCTCCATCTATCCTTACTCTCATTCAATTAGATGATTTTTGAAGCCCTTAAAAATCTTAATGATTGGCAACATAAAAGATAAACACTTGAAGAAGAAGTCAATAGTTGTAAGTGAGAAACTAATAAGGATTGTTTGAAGACAAGGGAAACTGGATCACTCAAAGGGAAGGGGTCAGTATTATTTGCACTCCCTAGAAGTTCATAAGGAAGAGAAGAATTCCAGCTACTCCAGTAGTTGCCTTCTGAAGTTACATTATCATACCACAAGTTGTCGATTCCACTATCACTTGCCTGAATTACATATGCTAAGTTATTATAATAGAAATCATTATGATGAATTTTGTTAAAACTTCCTGATACAATTTTAAACCCATCATATAGATTGTTAATTATCTCATTCAATTCAAATATATTTTCACTGCTACTCTCAGTTACTAGTATCCCAATTTCATTCTGTATTATTTGATTGAAGGAAAGTTGATTTTGGTTACTATGATGCAAGACAATTCCTTGAGTATTTTCACTTGATCTTGAATTTTCAAGTACATTATGATGAGCATATCTCAAATTAATTCCATTATGTCTAATTTGGTGCATGATAGTATTATTTACTATACAGAAAGAACTGAATTTCATAAAGATTCCATTGGTGAAAGATCTAACTATATTATTGTTATTCATCATACAATAGTTACTATTTTCTAAATCTATTCCAGTAGCAGGATATAAGAAGTAATTATTCATTATAGATGTGAAATTTGAGTTTAATAAAAGTAAACCAACACTATAAATAGGTGCTTTTTCTGAAAAAGGAATTGTTCTTAGGAGTTGATTATACTCTACTGTACAGTTGTTTGAATCATAGATACCTATTCCAATCTTGTTATCTAGCCAAGTGTTGTTAGTGATCTCCACAAAATCACTCGAAACGATTTTTATTCCTTCTGTTGAGTGCCCTACACAAGTGTTATTATAGATTTTTGCCGTTCCTGGAGCAATTGATTTTATAGAAATTGCATTGAACGCATTAAATTTTATTGTGTTATTTCTTATAATAAAGTAACTAGTAGTGTTTTCTATAATAATTGCTCTTTTCTTCGCATACAAAATACTGAGATTTTCTATTACATACGGATTGTGTTCAGTTCCTTCCCCTTCAAACCTATACTTTTCAAAATCTTGATCTGAGAATATTTCATAGTTTTTAGCTGTCTCTCTAGTCACAATAGCTGGAAAAACAATTACTAGAGATAAGAAGCCTATAGCTAATATAGATGCAAAAATCTTATCTCCATTCCACCTTATTCTCATTCAAATTAGCTTATTTTACCCACCTTAAAAGACTTAAGGAATTACAAACAAAAATAAAGTATACAATTAAGAATTTAAAAAGATGAGGTAGATATCAGATAAAATTCAGAACCAGACCATGGATGAACATGGCATTTCTGGAAATAGTTCCTTTAATTTCCATTTTTCTGGAATGTCCTTGATTTCAGATTCTAGAAGTTTCTCAATGCTGGAATATCCTATTAGAATTTGAGATAATTGATTGATAGTTAATTCAAGAATTTCTTCCTTGATGATTTCTTCTTTGTCTATTTTTGAAACATTACATTTTTCATTTGAAATCTGTAATTTCCATATTCCGGTATTTTCAGATAGAATCTTGTCTTCTACTTGAAAAATTAGTTCTTCATTTATCGATGGATGATAATCAACTTGTTCGAAACATTTCTTTATATCTAGAATTCTGATCATTGATGGCCATTGATTGAACTTATGATCATCTTTAACACCATCCAGATAACTTTCAATTTCCTCTTGAATTGGTAATGACATGGAGATTTTACTGATATCTGCTGAAAAATTTCTTAAGAATCCTAAAAGACTATATTTTGCTTGGATATCAATGTAAGAAAAATCCATTACGGAAATGTTGTGATCCCATTCTCCTTTCTTAACGAATTTCAATGAAACATAAGCAATTGGAATATCATTTCTTTCTAGTAAATATATCTTGAATTTACCAGCTAGCCAACCTCTAAGTGCCCATGCATCTTTATCACCAATAACCCTTGTATACCTATTTGATACATTTTCAGCAATTTGTTTCAGAGGTAAGTAATCTTTCTTTTCGGTTATATCTGCTACTTTGATATTCTCATCCAATTTGAATTTAGATTTGATATCTCCAGGTTTAAAGACATAGTTGATAGATTTTTCTGCACTTGCAAAACCAAATTTCTGATAAAAATCGTGATCGAAAGGCCAAAGAGCTGCAATCGGAAAACCTTGATTCTTTCTATCAATAATTATTTTATGCATTAATTCCTTAACATAACCTCTTCTTCTCTCAGCTGGATGAGTCATAACGTATGCTATTCCTGCACAGTCATAGAGATTATCTCTGATGAACATATTAAATTTATAAGAACCTGCAGTAGCTAATAAATTAGTGTCTCTATAATACCCAAATATTTCTAACTCTTGTGCTTCTGTAAGTGCTCTTTTCTCATCATAAATTTGCTCATGAAAGCAAAGAACCGCTAAATCCACAGCTTTGAGTAATTCTTCTTTATCTTTGAGCTCTCGAATCATAGTTAATCAAGATTTCTTCATGAAAATATATTTCAAGTTAGTGGTTAATAACAGAACAACTGATTAAAGCATCTCTCTTCATTGATTCCTTTAGTCGAACAAAGTTTTTAAAGAAGTTCAGAAGAGATTCTGATATGGTATCAATAGATGTTTTATGGGCACTTGGAATAGGATACCTTCTAGGATCAATTCCATTTGCATGGATTATAGTTAAACTATGGTTAAGAATTGACATTCGAACTGTAGGTTCAAAAAATGTTGGTGGAAGAAATGTTATTCGAGCATTTCAAGCACAAGGTAAATCAAAAGGATTAGCTTATACAGTTGGTCTAATAGAAGCAATAATGGATATACTAAAAGGATTTTTTGCAATGTGGCTATGTGTATATATTTCATTTACATTTAGCAATAGTGATCCTTGGGTGGTTGCATTTGCAGGTCCAGCAGCTATTTTAGGACATAATTGGCCTATTTGGTTATGGGGACCAGGAGGAAAAGGTGTTGCAACTACATTGGGTTCTATGATATTCTTCAATCCTATATTCTTACCAGTATGGTTAGTGCTTTTCTTTGTTCTTGGATCTGCTATTATGTATAGTGCTATAACTTATCTTGTGAGCTTTGTTGTACTAGGTGTCATCTTCATCTTTTGGGGAACGTATATTTGGGATTGGATTTCTCCTGCGAACATGCATGTGGATTTGAATGCAAGTCCAGTAAACGATGTATTTGGTTGGGTAGCTTTTGCAACAATGGTAGCCATTACTCTAGTTGTTCTATCCCGACAAGGGGAAAACTTCAGAAAGATTAAGTCAGGTGAAGCTGGAAAGATGAAACTTTGGAAGATTTTCCAAGGAAAAGCTGATGAAGCACTAAAATAACAACTCTCCCTTCTTTTTTTCTTTACTATCACAATTGATTTATTTATTCACTAAGAATAAGAACTAAGCCTATGTCATATCAAGATGAAGATTTTTTCCAGTTTATTATAAACTTAAGAGATGTAGCAAAATCTGTTATAATTGTTGAAGGGAAAAATGATCAAATAGCACTTGAGTTTTGGCATATCAAATCTCCTATCGAATTACTAACTCATCCTTGGTTCGAGTTTATTGATTACATAATGGAAAAGTATCCAAAAGGTATTCAAATAATCTTACTTCTAGATGCAGACCCTCAAGGACGTGAGTACGTTATGAAACTCAAAAACGAATTTCGGCAGTTTGGATATAAAGTGAACACTGGTTTTTGGATTAAAATGCAGAGATTTCATATCACCTGTATTGAAGGTTTAAATAGTTCTCAATTTCAGAAATTAAAAAGAAAACATGATCTGATCTATCTAGATGAAAGAGAGAGAAAAAAAATTGTGGATGAGTGAGAGTTTCACAATTATTCTTTTAGTTTATTAATAATGATAATCTCTCTTATGCTTCTTCAATTTCCTTTATTCCAGCATAAATCCATCCTGTTCCAATGAAAAAGAATGTTATTGCGAGCAAAGCAACTAATGTATAATCAGCAATTGATTGAAATAGTAGAACTATCCCTGCTGTAACAATTGAAACTATTCCGATAACTATTGTGAGAACCTTGTACCAGTCTGGATACTCAAGTAACGCACTACTAACATTTATTCTAGCAATGCTGCTAAGAATTAATGCAATTGCTAGTAGAGATACAATATTTGCAGTAAATATATTTGAAAGTGCCAAAATTGCTATTGCTAACGGTAAGACTAGTATACCAATTGATATTTTAAGTGCTCTTGAGTACCATTCAATATATTGGAGAAAAATCCCATTTAAAATGCGAAAAACTCCTATTACTATTAAAGCAATTGCTAGAACAATAATCAATGTTTGAAAATTTCCGCTAATAAAAATGAGACTAATTATTGCTAGAATTACTATAACTATCCCTGCTGAGATGTTAAAAAACCTCAACCATTTAGGTAATTCAATCATAGACGACATAATAAATAATATTTCAACTGAGTAAATAAACTTTTTCTGAGATATGAAAAAAGAATTAAGAATAAAGCAAATCTACAGCTCGTTCTATTCTCTCTTCTTTTATTGAACAAAAAGCTACTCTTATTCCATTTAATCCATTAGATGTGTTTACAAATGGAACAGTTCCTAGTCCATTTTCCATAAGTTTTGTTGATATATCAATAGCAGATTGTTGACTTTTTATTATATAGTAACTAAAAAATCCTGAGTTGAACTTTACAGGTTCAAGTATACTACTAGATTGTTCTTCTCCAAGTTTTTTGATTAATTTATATCTTTTAGAAAGAATGCTGAGATTTCTTGCTTTTTCTTTCTGAATTTGATCATTCTTTTTATCGTCAACTAAAACATTGGTTAAAGCTTCTTGTATTCCTCTAGGGGCGCTTGAAGTATTAGTTCTTACAGCTTTAGTAATTAATTCTCTAACTTGAGTCTTTTCTTCTTCACCTTTTTCCAAACCAAATCCCACTGTCATAGTTCCTAGTCTTGCACCATAAGCACAATATCTCTTTGAAGCTCCATCGATTTTAACTACTAGTATATTTTCGTTTAAACCAACTAAATATGGGAAAATAGAATGATCAACCACATTATCTTCATAACAATAATTCTCATATGCGTCGTCTAGTAATAGAACTGTTGGAATTGTCATTTCTTCTAATGTTTCTTGTAGCTCCTTAACTTGACTTAGGGTTGGACTTATTCCTGATGGATTGTTTGGAAAGTTAAGATAAACTCCAATCTTCTTCTCTGTTTTTTGACTATTGTTTAATTTTTCATTCAAATCTGCGAGAGAAAGATTTCCTTCATGGTCAACAAGCTTATACGGAACTTCTGTTAGTTGTTGATTCTTAAAAAAGACATTATCTACATTACCCCATCTTGAGTTTGGAGCAAGGAATTTATCTCCCTGATTAAAGAAAATTTGCCCCATAGCAGCTAATCCTCCTGTTAATCCCCCACATGCTGTTACTGGGAGAGTTGATAATTCCTCAGTTCTGTTTCTTAATTCAGCAGGATAAGTTTTGAGTGTATCTCTTTTCCAAGCTTGAACAAAATCAAATTGCCCTCTCATATTTGCATAAGCTAAAAGTTGATCTCCTGACAATTGTCGAAGTTCTTCATAAAGAGTAGGCAAAACCATTAGTTTTCCATCATCTTCAGTTGCTGTTCCAATTGTAGCATTGATAAAATCCTTGTTCTCTTTGGTTCGTTTTTTGGCTCTTAATCCCCAAGCTATTGTGCCTGCAGATAAGTCTACATTATCTTCCAAAAACTTACCTTTTTGTGATAGATATTTTTCTAGAATCATCGCTGAAATCCAAACTAAACTCAAAATTTAAACATTGAGTATGTTACATGTTCAATAGACTCTACAAGTGCATCTATCACTCTCAAAATAGTCTTCGATTTGAAATGCATGCCATCCTTCATGACCATATTCTCTCTTTCTATATCCAAAAAGAGATTTTACTGTCACATAATGACCATCCTTCCATTTGAATTCTGAACTGAAGTTCCATTCTTCTTCAGAAAGGCTTTCGATTTTTTCAATCATTTTAGTGAATGAATTTTCCCATTCGTCAAGTATTTCTATTACACTTCTTGGTTTTCTTAGAACAACTTGAATCTTATTGAATTCCTCTTCATTTTTGGTTCTAAACCAAACATCTTTCTTTTCAAGTACTAATCCAATGGATTTTGTTAGTTCCTTATTCCAAGCAGCTAAATGAGCTAGGATATCTTTTATTGTCCAAGCTTTAACGATATGATATTGAACAAGCTCTTCTTGATTAAGAGAATTGATTATAAAATCTAACTTAGCATGCTCCTCTTTCAAGAATTCTAGTGTTTTCTCCTTATTCATATAATTTGAAGATAATAGAGTTATTCTTTAATACTTTCTATATCTCAAAAATAAAGATTTATTAGCCGATTACTGTAGAGAGAGTTAAGCGAGGAATATAAATGGACGAAGTTTTATTCAAAGGAACCTTACAAAAATCTGAGGTAACCTTTGGTTTATTATTAAAAAAAAGAGCATTAGTCTTTGAAAAAGGTGGAAAGTATCTCCTACCAAAAGACAGACAGAAACAACCAATCGATTTACCAGAAGATATCGATTTGACTAAAATTAAGACGAACACTAAGGAAGCAACAAAATCTCTTGAATTTTATCTATCACACCCTGAATTAACAGCTTCAACTTATGGAGCTTTTCTAATAGAATATTATATCACACAAATTTCTAATAAAGAAGAAGTACTTGAAGGTTTAAATGAGGAAGGAAAAGCACTTTTTCAACCTATATATGAGAAAATTCTCAAATCAATTTACTTCAAGAGGGGTGCAAGTTATGCAGATTATTATAAAGAATCTAAAGTTATAACACGATTTGCCATAATGGATTTTGAATTGATTTTTGGTACTCTAATTAAAGATATAGACAGTTTCTTATTTAAGGATGCTAAACCTGTTTCTATTTATCCTCTCAGATATTCAACAAGAGAAGTAACTGATGAGGACCTTGAAAAAATGCAAACAGTTTATTCCGAAAACATAGTTAAGTGGTTCAAATGGAGAAAAGTTCTCAGAAAATCTCCTTATCTCTATAATTTCATGATCCACTGGGTTTTTCAAATACTAGAATCATTGTATCCAGAAGATCAAGAAGATATTAAGGGTGTAGTAGAAGATGCTGAGAGAATTGAGATATTCTCCAATCCAGAGGTTTTGACAGCTCTTCAACAAGGAACAGATTATGAGGCAGAAGATTTCTCTAAAGTTACTTTGAATAAACATATTCTGTACTACTTTTCAATGCAATTCTTGTTCGATGAACATGAAATTTCATTTAAGAAATATAAACAAATTACAAGTTTTGATTATCAAGATATCTTCCTTTCAATGGCTAATATCTATGCTTCAATGCCTTTCTTTACAAACTTTAACCCTCTTTTCTCAATGATAGCTGGTGGGTTAATAGAATGGATAGATCAAGATTTGAGTTTCCAAGCTATGAAAGGAAATTCACAGATGGATCCTTACAATATCATTCCAAATGCTTTGACATTTATTTTGGCAATCATTAGTTCAAAAGCTAAGAAACTCAAAGATAAGAAATATCTACTTGCAAAGACTTTGGAGAAGATTTTAACTCCTGAAGTTCTTAAAGACGGTTTATCATGGGTTAAACAATCACAATTGCTTATGCAAGGAGGAACGCCTGGACAAGAACCACCTGAGGTTACTGATGAAGATGTTGAAGCAAAGCAAAAGCAGATTATTGAAAAGCTTGCAGAGTATATCAAAGAATTAAAAGTTGCTCCTGTGAAGAAGAAAGAATACACCCTCATTATTGATGAATTGGGAATGGTAGATGTTAATTTTGAAGAAATAAAAGACAAAAGAGACAAATATCTGAAAATCGAGACTAAACACAAGAAGAAACTCAGCGAATTTCAGAAAGATTTCTTACTATCAGTTCAACTCTTTGAAAATGATCCAGAAATTTTGAACTCTCTTGCAAAATTGTTAGATTTCATTAACAGCTACATAGTGATGGGTAACAGTTCTTTATTGTTTGGCCTATCCTTATTACTCTGGATGACAACAATAGGAAAATCTGGAGACTTTAGTTGGCTTAATCCAACTGAAACAATCACACTGAAAAGCAATGAGGAATGTGACAGTTTAGTAAAAATCTGTTTAAGGCACAATACTATACTAACAGGTTTCAAAATAAAGGGTTATCCATTAATAGAAACCACAGCACCTACATTAATTGCTCAGGGTAGTCAGAATCTGAGTGAACTATTACTTACTAAAGATATCTCTGAAGAGAAAAAGTATCCTCTTTACAAATTAATTCTTAAGAACTTGAATAAGATGTTGGATTAATCTACTCCTATTCTCTTCTCTTTTTCCGTACAAATAAAAGGTTTATTAATTGGATTCATTTTCTTCCATTCAATGGCACTCCACTATCTAGCAGAACTTGCAATCAGAGTAGCAATAATATATGCTGGTATATTTGGAGGATTCTTACTACAGCGTGTACCTAAGTCTGAAAAGATAGGAAAATGGTTACTTTTTGCTGGTATAAATATTCTATCTCCAGCATTGCTTATTATAATTTTTCTAGATATGGATACAGGTTCGTTAACTAGTCTTAATTGGTGGTTTATTGCTCTAGTTACGACCCTTGGAATGGCTTTTTCTATGTTAATTGATTGGTTAATGGTGAGAAAGAAGGATTTACCGAGTCAAACTAAAGGTGCAGAAATCAATACAACTGGTTTCATGAATGCATTATTCTATCCTTTTCCAATTATAATCGGGATTCTTTCTGGAGATATGCTAGCAGAAGGTTTACTAGCAGCTTCAATTTATTTGATAGTACAAACTTTCTATAGAAATACTTTAGGAGTTTACCTAGGATTACATTATGGCTCAACTGTGAACAAATCAATCTGGAAAGTAGTCAAAGGTATGCTTCTTTTCCCACCTACAATTGGTATGTTCATTGGTCTAGTTCTAAGATTTTCAATAGGTCAAATAAACATTGGTCATCATTTGATAGATTATGTCTCCTATCACATCTCCAATCCTGAAATAGTAAATAAGATCTTTGTAGGTCAAGTATCTCTAGGAGATCATATTGCAGTAACTATTTTTCAAGATGTATCAATGGTAATAATGTTAGCTTTAGTAGGTCTAAGTTTTAAGTTACCAAAGAAGAATGAATGGAAAGAGGTTGCGTTATTCAGAAATAGTTTTGCTCGTTTTGGAGGAGGAGTTTTGGTTGTTATTATTGTCATCTTCTTACCTATACCAATAGGAATGAAAGTTGCTATGATAATTCAAAGTTTAGCTCCTCCAGCTGTTGCTAATACAGCTTATTCAAAATATTTCAATTTGGATGAAATTTTAACTAGCCGATCAATTGCATTATTGACACTTATAGCATTAATTTTCCTTCCAGGTGAAATTGCTTTACTTGTTTGGTGGATGGCTTAAAATATGGTCATTCGCAACATTTTATAAGCCGGTTACTTCATGAGCTGATAACGTCTAGACTCTCGAGGAATCTTTGATGAAAAAAGATGTAATAATAAGGTTTGTAGGAAGTGCTGGAGATGGACTTGTCTCAATGGGAATTCTCTTTAGTAAAATTCTTAAGAAGCACAATTTCAATGTTTTAGGCTTTCGAAGTTATCAATCTGTAATCAGAGGTGGATACAACACATACCAGATTCGAGCTTGTACAAAAAAAGTATTATCAGTAGGAGAAGAAGCTGATGTTATTTTTCTATTGAATAAGAATGTAGCTGAACTTCACAAGGCGTTTACAGGGTCCAATGCTAAGGTAATTTATGATAATGATTCCTTTGATATAGACGATTTAGATTATCCAGATGAGATAAGAAAACTTCCTATTCCATTAGCATCAATTACTAAAGAAATCTCTAAACTTAAAGTATTGAAAAACATTGTAGGTTTTGGAGCAATAAGTCAGATTCTAGGATTAGAAGAAACTTTAATCAAAGAAGTTATCTTTGAACAATTCGGTAATAAGGGAGAAGAAGTAGTATTTACTAATTTTGAAGCTTTGGAAAAAGGTATAAAATTTGCAGAAGATAACAATTGGCCTGAAATATGGGAGAAACATAAACACGAGAAAGCTCAACAGATGATTGTTTCTGGAAATGAAGCTCTTGCTTTGGGATTGTTATCTGCTGGTTTGAAGTTTTATTCTGGATATCCAATGACACCAGCTACATCTATAGTTCATTATTTAACTAAGCACCTTCCTAAGCTAGGAATCATTGTTAAACAAACAGAAGATGAAATTGCAGCTGTAGGAATGGCTGTAGGGGCAGCTTATTGTGGTGCAAGAGCAGCAACAGGAACTTCTGGAGGAGGTTTCAGTTTGATGACCGAAATCATAGGTATGGCTGGTATTGAAGAAATTCCTTTGGTTGTTATTAATTCTCAAAGAGCTGGTCCATCTACTGGAATGGCTACTAAAACAGAACAAGCAGATTTGTTTCAAGTTTATGGTGCTAGTCAAGGTGAGTTTCCCAAAGTTATAATTGCTCCATCTGATGTAGAAGATTCTTTTAATGTTGGAATAGAAGCTTTAGAAATTGCAGAAAAATATCAAGTTGTTGTTATTGTTTTAATGGATTTGTATTTATCTGAATCATTTTCTACTGTTAGAAAACTTGAATTAGAAAGAAAAAACAAAAGGTTTGCTATTCTTGATGATCCACCAAAAGAATTCAAACGGTATCAATTTACAGAAACAGGTGTCTCTCCAAGAACTATACCTGGAACAAAAGGTGGAATGTTTTTCACTGGTTCAAGTGAAA
This sequence comes from Candidatus Heimdallarchaeota archaeon, assembly GCA_016840095.1. Taxonomy (GTDB): domain Archaea; phylum Asgardarchaeota; class Heimdallarchaeia; order Heimdallarchaeales; family Heimdallarchaeaceae; genus UBA460. Next base: position 2,755 of record JAEOSZ010000057.1, on the reverse strand, counting down.
GAAATGAGGAAGGAACATCACTTGCTTCCACATTAGCAGGTTTACCAGATACACTTCCAATTCGAGTTAAAATGGTAGAAAAAAGAATGAAAAAATTAGATTATCTGATTGATGAGTTGGATGAGCCTATATTAGAAGGACCTGAACAAGCCGACATTACAATAGTATCTTGGGGTTCAACAAAAAACATAGTTCAAGAAGCAATGTTACATCTTAATGAAAACGGTATAAAGGCAAATCAGCTTCATCTTAAGTATCTTAATCCATTCCATACTGAATCTGTATCTAAGATTCTTCAAAATGCACAGTCAACTTTATGTGTAGAACAGAATTTTACAGGTCAGCTTAGAGATTATGTTAGAATGAAAACAGGAGTGAATATAAAGCACTCATTGTTGAGATGGGATGGAGAACCAATAGTGACGTCACAGATTGTGGCTAAAGTAAAAGAGGTGTTAGAAAAATGAGTGAAGAGTTCAATCTAACAATTAAAGATTATGAGAGTAGTTTTTTCCCAACATGGTGTCCTGGATGCGGGAATTTTTCTCAATGGAGAGCAATTAGGCAAGCATTAATAGATCTAGAAATACCACAAGAAGAAGTAGTGCTTGTAAGTGGGATAGGATGCTCTTCTCACATGCCAAATTTCTTGAAGGTTTATGGTCTTCAAACTGTGCACGGGAGAGGAATTCCAAATGCTACAGGAATAAGACTAGCTAATCCTAAACTAACAGTTTTGGTCTATGGAGGAGATGGAGACATATATGGAATAGGCGGAAACCACTTCTTACACGCATGTAGACGTAATGTGGATATTATTACAATTGTATCTAATAATTTTGTTTACGGACTTACAACAGGCCAAGCTAGTGCAACAACTCCTGTTGGAACTATCACACGAACAACTCCTCGAGGTTCTATTGAAAACCCTATCAATCCTCTCGCTTTAGCAATTTCTGCAGGAGCTACTTTTGTGGCTAGAGGATTTTCTGGTGATTTGAAGCATCTTTCGTATATAATTAAAGAAGCAATTGATCATCGTGGTTTTGCATATGTAGATGTTTTTAGTCCTTGTATAACTTTCAACAAGAATCAAACCTTCAATTACTTCCGAGAAAGAGTATTCAAACTTGAAGATACTGATCATGACAAAGAGGATTATTTTGCAGCTTTAGATTTATCTAATCAACGATTTGTTAAAGATAAATTACCCATAGGAATATTCTATCAAATTGAAAACAAGACTACCTATGAAGAAAGAGATTTCTCCCTGAATCAAGGTTGTATTCCAGCACATGATTCATTAGATCTGACAAAAGAACAAATTGACATTATTACCAAGGAGTTCTATTGAGGTGGGAATAAGATGGAAATTAAGAGGCAAGAATTAATCAAAATTGGTATAACTGTTGTTTTACTAGTTACTGCTATAACTATCTCTATGACCTCAGTAAGAGGAACTGTTGCTGGAACAAAAAACGAAGCTCTGCATGATGCTACACTTCATTGTTTCTATGATAATGGGACACATCAGTATAACATGGATGTTAATTTTACTTTTTACCTTCATAATGGAACAGATTTTCCAGATGTAACAGAACTATATGATCTTGGCGATAATCTAACTTTGAGAATTGCATATTCTCCGAAAGTTCAAGTTGGATATAACAAACAACTTGTAATCAGAGCAACTGTTTCTGATATAAATAATAATACTGTAACTAATCCTTCACCTACAATTGGTAATTTCAGTGTAGATATTTCTAGTGGAGTAAAAGGTGGACTTAATCTAACTCTACCTGCTTCATCATCAGAAAAAGACTATAGAGAACAAGATTGGCTTGTATTCAGAATAAGACTGCCATATAAATCGAATATTGTTTTATCCTTGCTCTTTATGGTTGGTATTCTATGGGTTATGGAATCTATCCCTCTTGTCGCCACTAGTTTAATGATTCCAATCTTTGGTGTCTTAGCTCTAACTTTGCCTGCTAAAGGATTACTCGCACCTTTTGCAGAACCAGTAATTTTTCTGTTTCTGGGTGGATTTATTATATCAAAAGCAATGAATAAAACAGATCTAGATAAATGGATCTCTCTTAATATTGTAAGAATAAGTCCAGACAATCCTAGAATTTTAATGCTTTTAATGATGGTTGTAACAGCTGTTCTCTCCATGTTTATGAGTAATACTGCAACAGCAGCAACTATGATACCAATAGCTGTCGCAGTTACTGATAAATTAAAAGTAAACAAAGAAATAGATGAAGAGAAAATAGATAGATACAGTAAAGCACTCATACTTGGTATCGCATATAGTGCTTCAATCGGAGGAATTGGATCAGCTATCGGAACTCCTGCAAATCCTATAGCTATTGCTCTATTAAGTCAATATGCAGATGTTCATATTACTTTTATTCAATGGTTTTCGTTTGGATTACCAGTTGTCTTTCTTATGTTACCATTAGTATGGTTGTATCTGTGGGTGGTTTATAAACCAAAAGTTCCAAAGGACAGTATTACAAACGCAAAAACTGCAGTTAAGAAAGAATTAGATAACATGGGTCATCTTAACAAGAAACAGATTTATGTGCTTTCAGTCTTCGTACTTGCTTTGATTCTTTGGTTCCTAGAAGGTACAATTAAGAGATTTTTATTTCCACAATTTTCCTCTTCAATTGTAGCAATTATAGCTGCATTTCTATTATTTATTCCTTCCATCTTTGAGAAGAGTAAGATATTGATAGGTAGAGAT
>JAEOSZ010000056.1 GCA_016840095.1 Candidatus Heimdallarchaeota archaeon | reverse complement strand
TTCTCTAATTTATAGATAGAACTAAGCTAAAATAATTTCAATATGTTTATTCCTCTATTGAAAGCTCTTTTGAGCATCCAAGTAATAATATTCTTAGGAGGTTTTTTCACTTCTTTTGGTTTTCTATTAACCAAATTCAGGGCATCCTTTGGACACACCATTGCACAGACTCCACACCCAATACACTTGTCATTAATGCTCATTTTTTTGTTTACAGGTTCAAGAGCATTCAGTTGACATCTGTCAATGCATTTTCCACAACCGATACAAGCTTCTTCTTCAACATGCATCACATAATCAGACTTGACAAAAGCATGTGGTTGACCCCATTCAACCCAACCTCTTAAAACACCGCAGCAACAAGTACAACAGTTACATATGTATCTATGACCTTCTTCAACATTCATTGAAGAATGAATTAATCCAGCTTCTTCTGTTTCTTTCAAAATTCTAAGAGAATCTTCCATGGTTATTGTAGTTGTTTGATAACTACCTTCGTATCTATTTTCTGTATTCGAGAATAATAAACAAACTTTATCAGGATATTCGCAAGGATCATTAATCAATTCTTGTTGCTTCTTGCATATACAATCACGTATTCCCCAGCTTTTTGCTGTTCTTATCATTTGTTCAGCTTGATTATATGGATGAATTTCTAATTCTGTTTTAATTACACTATTGACAGGTACAATTCTTTGTATTGCTGGTTTCCTTGAGAACATGATGCTTCCTTGACTTTTCTGAACATAATCTTCAAACAGTTCAGCAAACTCAGCATCCATTCTGTGTATCTGTTCCTCATAGATTCCTACAACAAAAGGTAAGAGACCGTACTTCTTTTCTCCTGTTGATTTTGATCTACTAACTCGAAGCTGCCCTTTTGATTCCATTATTTCTAATTTCTTAGCAAGCTCTTCTTCAGACATCTTGAGTCTTTTTGCCATTTTCTCAACAGATTCAGTAACTACTTTTAATTTACTTGCTAATTCTGCTTCTTCAGGTTCATATATCCATTCTAGAACACGTAGATGAGTTCCATCTTCAACTTCTGGAAAACCGTTAGGAATAGTATTCAGTACTTTGGTTAGTTTTTCATAAGGATTATGTTGTCGTATAGTAGCTTTTGTCACTAAACATTGCACCTTCTACTAAAGAGAAAAAAACTCATTTAAAAATAGTTATACGCAACACTACAAATGTTTCAACCAATCTTGAAGCTAGTTCAAGTACTAATAAAGATTATTTGACTATTATTTTGCTTCTTGTTTCTCAAGATTTAACAAAATTTGATGAAGCTTTCTCTCAATTTCTTCTTTTTCTTTTTCTGAAAAACCTTCATAATAAATATTTGTCATTTCAATGATTATCTTGTAGTAAACATCCATATCTTCATAGAACTTTTTCTTAAGTTTGATTAAATATTTTCTGCGATCTTCTTTAGTTGTGATCCTGGATATCAACTCTTTTTTCTCTAACTTATCTAAAACTGTAGTTAGGGTAGAGTTACTCAAAGAAGTTTTTTCAGCTAATTCTTGTATAGATATCAGATCTTTTTCTTGTAATGTAAATAGTACTCTCCCCTGAGAGGGGTTTAGATCTGCTAGATTATTCTCCTTTAATTTCTTAGAAAAAAGTCTATCAGAGATTTGATGGATTTTTGCGATATATATTCCAATCATTGAAGGTTTATTCATCAAAATAATGTTAGTTTTAGTGATTAAATATGTTTCGATTGCAAATATTTCGCATTCGAAATATTTTTATAAAATAAATGTGAACGTTATTTGGTGGATAACATTTCAAACATACTAGTAACTGGAGCTATTGGAAACGTTGGTGGAAGTTTAATTCGATTTCTTTTGAAAGAGAATGCATCTGTTTTTGCTGCAGATGTAGATGAAAAAATAGTTAAACTTTCTTTTGGTGATGCTATACAATTTCGTATGCTTGATTTCTATGATAAGACAACATTCGAAACTAGCTTAGAAGGAATAAACAAAGTATTCTTGATGAGACCTCCACAAATTGGTGAAGTAAAGAAATACATGTTTCCTTTTATCAAATTAATGAAAAAGAAGGGTGTAGAACATGTTGTCACATTATCTATAGCTGATGCAAACCCAATGGTACCACACTATAAAATTGAGAAGTATGTTGAAGATTTGAAATTACCTTATACACATCTTCGCGGAGGGTATTTCATGCAAAATCTCTCAAAAACACACAGAGAGATTATACAAAAGGAGAAAGATCTCTTTATTCCGGCTGGTAATGCTAAATTTAATTTTACTGATACTAAGGACATAGCAGAAGTTGCTAGTAAAATACTCATGGATGGAAGTAATATCAATCAAACACTGAATATAACTGGAAAAGAATTATTTGATTTGCATGAAGTTGCTGAAAAAATGACAAAAATACTTGGTCAACCTTTCGTTTATAGTAATCCTTCTGGGAAAGAATTTAAGAAAAAAATGTTTGAATATGGGTTTCATAAATATAACATCAGAATAATGAGATTGATTTATTTCGCTGCCAAAAGAAAAGGTTCTGATAATGTTTACCCAGATCTTGAGAATATTCTAAATAAGAATCCAAGAACGATTGACGAGTTCATAAAAGAGAATGCCAACAGCTGGATTTAATCATCCTTCTTGAAAATTTTATCTAAAGAATTAAATAGAATAATTCATATATTTTGATAGGAAAAATCTGGGGATTCAGCTTGTTTGGAAGTACTGAAATAAAAAGCGTAGTTTATATGTGTAATAAATGTCAAAAGGAGCGACAATTATCAATACCAGCTAAGTTGATTCGAACAGAAAACATCACCAATATCATTGAGTTTGTTGATGTTCACAAGTGTGATGAAAATAACCTTTCAGCTGTCAAATGCTTTATTGATAATCATTTAGTTGTTAGGTCACAAGTTCACATTAAATCTACACATTATGGTTACGAAACTGATCGTGACTTTTCTTCAGTATCAGATGAGCAAGATCTCTATGCTCAATTAGGAATTCCTGCACCAAAGAAAGTAGAGATGTCTAAAACTAAGATTGATTCCAAGAATTTCAAGAAAGTGAATATTTTAGGTATGGAAATCAAAGATAAAATTCGAAACAGTGAGTACATCTTTGAAAAACGAGCTGAGGGTCAGATTTTTACAATAAAGTCAATACTAGGTTTTGTTGAAATCAATCTACACTTGGATGGCAAAGTAGCTAATAGAGTATTAAAAGAGTGGAAACAACAAGTTAAGAGAGCCTCTTTACAAATGCAAGAACAAAGGTTCCCATTTAATTCAGTTAAGAAATGGATTCAATACGTAGCAAACTCTCTTGAGTCACTTGTATATCTAGATGAGGAAGTTTTAAAACTAATAGCAGATTATTTAGATGATAATATACTTGTTGAACCAACTCAAAGAAAACTAACTGAACTTGAACTTTTAGTCAATTCCACTATTTGCTTTCCCAAAGCTTCATCAGAAAGCATTCAAAAATTCAATGATAAAAAATCAGTCTTATACCCAGATTTAAGTCCAAATGAGTTAATATTTTTAAAAGAGCTCTTAGTTTTCTGTTTAGGAAATTATGAGAAATCCGTCCTATATGTTTTCAATGAGAGAGGTCTTCACAGAGATTTTTCAGAGTATGTTTTTGCTTTGAGTCATCTTGTAAATGAGAAACTTATAAACATAATTCGGCTCGAATTCACATAAAAAGAAAGAAAGAGAATTAATCTTTCATCTTATTCAAAATCTCTGCTGCAGCTTGCCATCCTGCCCAAATTGTTGAAGAAAACCCTCCACCAGGAAATGTCCAAGCAGATGCGAAGTGGAGATTCTCAATTGGGGATTTAGATTTCATTCTTTTCATTCCTGCTTGAGAAAGAGTTTGAGCAAAACCTATAGAAGTACCTGCAGGATTCAAAGTATACCTCATTTTTGTTCTAGGATTTGCAATTCCCTTATATTCAATGAAATCTTTAGCACCTGGAATAAGCTCATTTAGTCGATTAACAAAGATTTCTACAATGTCTCTTTTCTTCTGCTCATATTGCTCATCATCTATATCTTCCCAACTTTCAATATTATCGATGAAGCTGATAATACCAGTACTTTTGCCAAATGGAGCCATTCCAGAATCAATTTGTCCATAATCTATAAACATGTAGTTTCGCTTAGTATAATCTCCATAATGATTGCTAAAAACATCCTTTAAAGTGAAAACACTTGGATCATTAACTACTGTTGCGAAATCACTGTGTCCTAGCTCTTGCAGGCTCTTATTGAAGCCAAGATAAACATTAGTAGTGGAATGACCAATTGTCATTCCCTTAATTTTGTCTCGTAATTTCTTACCATCTTCCTCTGATAGTAATTTGAAAGCAACTTGAGGAGCAGATGCATTAGCAATTATAAAAGAACCATATACAGAAATAGGTGTTGCAGTTAAATCTTTCTTCGAAACATACTCAACACCAACTGCCTTACCTTTATCAACTATTATCTTAGTAACTTTCTGACCTAGTAGAATCGTACCATTATTTTCTCTTATGAAATTAGCTAGATGACCAGATAATTTCATTGAACCTCCCTTGATATAATGATTACCTCCTTTGAAGTGTGAAGATAGTGCTAATGCAAATATTATTGCTGATAGTTTGTAGGGATCATCACTATAATAGAGTAAAGTTCCTGCAAGAACCAATTTAAGATCTTCATTGTCGAAGAACATATCCAACATTTCACCAGCATTTCTTCTTCCCCATTTAGGAATGCTAGAATACAAAATTGGAACAAGAGGTCCAATCATAGCTTGCAATGCTTTGGTTCTAGGAATCTTATGAGTATGTGTTGTAATTGTTTCAATAGTTTCAAAGAAATCCCTTATAGCTTTTTCTTCCTTTGGAAACTGTCTTATCAAAACATCAATTGCATCTTCTCTTTTATCAGGTAATGAGAAATCTTCTCTACTATTTGTAAATCGATAGTAACCTGTTTTTATGTGAACAAATTCTACATTGTAAAAGACATCCAAATCTTCAAAAATAGGAATTTTTGGATCTCTTTCATATAATCCATCCATTGATTGAAGACCTACATCAATTGTGTAATTCTTAACTGTGAAACTAGTTGAATACCCCCCTGGAATTGTGTGTTGATCCAAAACTAGTACTTTTTTGCCTTCTCGTGCAAGTTTTGCTCCAGCTACTAAGCCAGCTAATCCAGCACCAATTACTATACTATCATAAGTCATGATTTGTGAATCAGCTAAGGGCTTTATTATCTTTTTGCAGAAATGAATAGAAATAGTATATTATTACTTATTATTTCAAAATAAAATTCGTAGGTTCTTTCTTTAAAAATCAACTTCTGTCATGTTTTAAGTAACTAAAAGGATATATACAGAATACTACATACTAGAAACAGAAACAGGTGGGGTTTCAAACTTGAGCGATGAGAGCGGTATTAAGAAAGTTGAATAC
>JAEOSZ010000055.1 GCA_016840095.1 Candidatus Heimdallarchaeota archaeon | reverse complement strand
GACATTCTTTACATTGAATCAAAAATGAGATATTATTCACATTTAGGTGGAAGTTGGTCAGAAGCAGGAGAATATGAAAAAGCGGTTGAATGGTTTGAGAAATCATTAGAACTTGTTGACAAAATGAATAATAATTTTTGGAGAATAAAGTTGCAGACTGCTATAATAAAGATTCATTGGCGAAAAGGAGAATATAATGAAGTTCTAGACAAAGCCCTTGAAATACTCGAAACTAGCAAAAAATTAGGTATTATAAGGGGAATTGCGTCTAGTAGTGCACATGTTGCTAAATACTATTTTGAAATAGGTGAATTCAAGAAAGCGCTCAAATATAGTCTTGATGCATACAATGCTTGTTCAGAAGATGGTAAAAGAGAAGATACAGTGGACTGGTTGGACCATGTAGGAGTAGCTTATGCAGGATTAGGAGAATTGGATAAGGCAGAAGAGGTTTACGAGAAAATTCTCAAGTATAGTAGAAAAATTAACTGGCAATGGAACATATATAGTACAAAAGAGAATTTAAGTGAGATCTACCTTTCAAAAGGAGAATTAGATAAAGCAATAGAATCTGTAGAAGAAGCTGGAGAATACTATGAGAAGAATGGAATGAAATTTGATTTTGCTTGGAACGTTTTCAATCAGCACAGACCTTATCTAAAAAAAGGTTTAGTCAATGAAGCTATACAGAGGCTCGAAAAATCAATAGTTTTGTTTAAAGAATTAGGAAATCTACCAAGAGTAGCAAATTCTCTTTTTTATTTAATCAATATTACTTCTCAAAACAATATGAATGTACAAACTGAAACTTACTTTGAAGAATATAGTGAAACTATGAAGAAGATTGATGACCCAAAGATTAAACGCTTACATTTATTGGCTGAAGGTGTGATGCTTAAGAATAGCAGAAACACTAGAGACAGAGTCAGAGCAGAGGTTCTTTTTGATCAACTTCTTCTAGAAGATTTAGGATTTCATATTAAAATTGAACTATTATTCAATCAATGTGATTTACTTTTATCAGAGCTAAAGCAAACAGGTGATGAAAGGGTTCTAGTAAAACTCAAAGAATATGTCGATTCGCTGGTTGAAACAAGTACAAAATACAAGCATATTGAGTTGAATATTAAGAGTATGTGGCTTAAATCACAGATTTCAATCCTAGAAGCAGATATAGAAAACGCAAATGATATCTTGAGTCAAGCATTGGTATTAGCAGAAGAAAAAGGATATAGAAATTTAGCTCTGAAAATCACTTCAAGCAAAGAAGAAGTAATAAAACTAATAATAAATAAAGAAGATTCTCAAATTCCAGAATCGTCAATCAAGGAAAAAATAACTAATCTGAAACTAGTTGAGAGTTTTGAAGAAATTAAGGAAGTAAAAGCTTTTGATCTTTCAGATTTGAAGTTAAAAACTGATATTTAGAAAAAAATCCAAAATTCTGTTTTACTTCTTATAAAATAGATGATGAAGGGAGAATAGGTTTCTCTTAAAATCTATCTAATATGAGGATTTGGACAGTTCAAGTAATCTTCATCTAGTTCTCTGACAACAGGTTCCATAAATGTGCTATCAATTAGTTCTCCTTTTAGATTGTAATATCTCCACCAGATACTAGTCTTCATCTTCTCAATTATTTCTTCATCCACAAATTTTTCTTTCAGTCCTCTGTTAACCATCATTTCTTTGTACTCATCTATTTCATCTTCAGTATCAAAAACATAATACTTGTTAAGATCTGAATTAAGAATCTTATTTTTAACTGAGTATAACCATTCATCAAAGCGTATCCTTTCATCTTCAGACATATCTTTTACGTTCGGAGGTACATAGGTTACCCCATACCCTCTAGCCTTCTCTCCTTCAGCATCACGTTCTATTTTGTAATCAGTCCTATTTCGAAGCCAGTTGAAGTAACGAATAGGGGTTTTACCTGAAACACCTATACACATGTATTGAGTACTTCGCCATAAGGATCTTTGATATAGATGATCATGTCCAAAAATTGCAGCACTGACTCCGTATTCGTCAAATAAAGGTGTTAAACAGGATTGCGCTAAAGCATCTGAGTTATTTCTTGCTCTACCAAAGAATCCTATTGTAAAAATTGCTGAATGTAAGAGAACTATACAAAATTGAGGACCTTGCTCTTCATCAGCTTTTCTTCTCCATTCTTTCAGTTGTTTATTCAACCAAATCCATTGTCTACTCTCACATGCGATACTTTCATTTCCCCAGCTTAACCCAATAGAGTCTAAATGGATCATGAAAACATTACCTACAGTTTGAGAATAATATGCACCACCTTTTGTTCTAGGTGTTTGAACAAACATATGGAAGAATTTCTGCGTTCTTGCTTTTCCTCCAAACCACGAAGCTCTTCCCCAACCCCCATTGTAATAATCATGATTACCTATAGTTGGAGTAAAGGGAATCCTTGCGAAGTTTTCAGTTCCACAAGAAAATAAATCTGCCCAATATTCATGATATGAACCATTGTCGATATTATCTCCACTAGTTGTAAAAACTTGATAACCTCTATCGAATGTATATTCAACTTCATTCTCATGGATATCACTCATTAATCGCTTTAATCGAGGATTATTTTTTACTCTGAATCTAGTAATTTTTCCTCTTTTGAAAGTAGCTTTTGAACCTCCATGCATATCTGAGGTTGAAACAAAGAATAACGGATCCTTGTTAGTATGAACTCCCGCAGTAAATTCTCTAACCTTAGAAGCTCCTACCAATTCATCATTTTCATTATAACATTCAATCCTATAGTGGTACTCTTTCCTTTCCACTAAGTTTTCTATTAAACCCAAGAACAATTGTGGAGCAGATGAAACTGGATGATAGGAAAATGCTGAAGAATGTTTCATCGGTATTTCCGCTAGTTCACAGAAATCATCATTAAATAACCTGATAACACATCTCCCTTTAGGATTACTGAGGAATGGTTTCTTCCTGTTTACATCAATTAATTCTTTGACTCTATTCTGTTTAAGGTATCCATAATCAAGATAAACAGAAATAAGAATTTTTGAAGGATCATCCACTATTCGTAGCATATAATATTTATCTAAAACAAACTTTACAGGAGGAATACTTTCATCTTCTTTATCAGTAATAGTATAGGGTTTATATTCAACTTCATCAAAATCTTCTAGCTCCAAAGGATAGAAATTTTCTTCTTCAGCTAGTCTTTTACGGATAGTTTCACGTATCTTTATTCTATATTTAGTAGACGGGATTCTATCTTCAGGTAGAAGAATCTTTAGCTTCTCTTTAGACATCTTAAGATTGAATGTATACTGAAGTCTTTAAAATTTTGCTGCAAATAGATGATTTTAATGTGAAAAATGACACACATCATTTACTAATTCAACAGAAAAAATCTCTTTTTCTCTCTTTTCTGCAAACTCAACTACATTAATACAACAATTATCCATCTTAAGGCTATCAAAAACTATTTCTGATGCTTGTAAAATCTTTGCTATAATAGAACGGATACAACCACCATGAGTAACGATTAAAACACAGTCTTTATCCCTGTTCTCTTCTACAGCTTTATTAAAACCTGTCCAGACTCTATTTATGAAATCCCTAGTTATCTCTCCGTTATGTTTAATCATTAACTCATCAAATTCCTCAAGTAAATCCAAGGAATCAAGAACTTCGGAAACACCTTTACCGTCAAGATCACCTATAGTATGTTCTCTAAAGTTATATGAGTAAGTTACAGGAAGATTCAGTTCAGCACTGATAATTTCGGCTGTCTCTTTGGCTCGAACTAAATCAGAGCTATAAATCTTCTGAATACCTTTAGATCTAAGTTCCCTAGCCAAGACAGTAGCTTGTTCTCTACCTAATTCATTTAATGGAGTAGGAAGGTGACCCATTATTATACCATTCTTGTTGGAGTCAGTTTCACCATGTCTGACTAGTACTAATTTCATAGAAGATAACAAAAGAGTATAGTTAAAAAAGATTGGGGAAGGGATTGTTACCTAACAACCCTAGTTAATTTAGCACCACATCGTTGACAAGAATACACTCCTTTAGGAATATCAGCTCCACAAGTTGTACACTTTTTGATCTTCCTTTCTTGAGTTTTATCAAATTGCTTCAGAGGTTTAAGTAATATACCTTCATCAGTCATTGACCAAGTATAAAGTAATGCTCCCTTAAGTTCAGATATAGCATTCTCAGGTAAAGTGATTCTATTCTGATTATCTATCACCAAGAATCTTGAACTATCCAAATCAGTTAGATCGATATCTTGTAGATGTTCTCCAATAAGAATCCCATCACGTATCTCTAGAGTTCTATCAGAGAAATCACCAACAATTGGATCATGAGAGCAAATCAAATAAGAAACACCAAGGTCTTCCTTTAGCTCGTTAAAGAGTTCGAGAATTTGAGTGGAGGTTTCAATGTCAACATTTCCTGTTGGTTCATCAGCAAAGATCAGCTTAGGATTATTTGCTAAAGCTCGTGCAATTGCTACTCTTTGCTGCTCTCCTCCAGATATTCTCTTAGGAGTATGATCTCTTCTATGCCAAATACCTAGGATTTCCATTAATTCTTTAACACGTGTTTTTCGTTTGGCACGATTTGTATTAACTAACCTCATTGGCATTTCGATATTCTTCTCTGCACTCATGAAAGGAATCAAATTCTGCTCCTGGAAAACATAACCTATATTTTGTCTTCTATATTCGAATTGTTCTTCTTCAGGTAGTTTTGTAATATCAGTTCCATCAGCATAAAAAATCTGACCTGCTGAGGGTTTGAGCATTCCTCCTAAGGATAACAGGAGAGTACTTTTACCACTTCCTGAAGGACCTATGATTCCTAATATTTCACTTTTCTTTATATCAAAGCTCACTCCTTTCAAAGCGACTACTTTGTTTTGATGTTCTAATCCATACACATGATAGATATCAATTGCCTGCAAAGCTAATTCCTCTGGAAGAGGTTCCAATTCAGTTTTTCTTGTTATATCGCTGTACATCATATCACCTCAGAATGTCCTCATTTCCTCCACAACATTTGTCCTAGAAGCTATAATTGCAGGAATTAGTGTTGAAAGAATTATAATTAGAAATGCACCTATAATCGTCACTAAAAGGATAACTGGAGGGAATATAAGTTTCCTATTGAATGTAGAAGAGCTAAATACATCAAAGAATCCATTGAACTGATAACCTAGAATGAATCCTATGAATGTTCCAAAAAGTGTTGCAAATATAGCCATTGATATTACTTCACTTAGAACTAGTTTGATCAATTGTCCCCGTGAAGCTCCTTCTGAAATCAGCACTGCAAACTCTTTCTTCCGCTGATTAACTATCATAAACATGAAGATAGAAATACCAATTACAATAGAGATTAACGCAATGAGATAGTTAATTGTTAACAATCCAGGAAAACCAAAACGCAATCCTTCTGTTTGTCTAATTTCAGCTAATTCTTGTTCGTATGATTGTGCATACACTACCCAATCAAATTGTGAATCAAATTTGAAAGCTAAATTTTCTTCGACTGGATCAACTTCAGGTTCTAAATTGATTATAGCTCTACTAATCTCATAAGTAAATGGTGCATAAGTAAAGATAAACTGTTTATCCACTAACATAGTAAAAACATAATCAAATTCAAGAAAATCAAAAATTCCTCCAAAAGCACCAAAGGGTAAATCAGTTATTTCTCCGGGAGCATGATCTATTATAATTGAAGCTTCTGCATCGTATTTGGTTTGATTAAATATTGTAAATCTGAAATTAGGATCACTCTTTATATTTAGTACTCTTGCTGTTTCTTTACCTAAACCAACTTTATTCAGAGGATCATTTTTGATTATATCTAAACCTTCTTTCCAATCGGGATATCCGTCAATTGAATCTTTATGCCATAGTGCATTATCACCATAAAGCGTGAGATCTAAACCATAACAAGCTATAGGCGTTGAACCAACATAAAAAATCGTGAAATAGATTGGAATAATCGTCTCAATTTTATCTTCAAATCCAACGAAATGTGATGGGTAAAGAGTCTGGTATCCTCCAAGAATATCGACTCTCATATCTCCTCCAATTTTATAATCAGCTCTTCGTATCAATTCTGTTGATCCTGTTTCTCCTTGAATAACTACGAAAACTGATAAGGAAACAGATAAACAGAGAAGAACAGTCATTCTTGGAAAGTTCTGATGTCTTCGTGATAGACTCCCCTTTAGTAGAACTCCAATGTCTTTGAAGACTTTAACGAGAATCTTATCAAGTTTTTCTGGAACTTTTGTAGATAATCTACTAACTATAGCTGCACCACCGTACCACAATAGAATAGGAGCAAATATCTGCAGTAGAATAACTGCAAAACCGTACGAAACATTCGGATAATTGTTTTCTATAATAGTTAGAAGAACTCCTACTAAACCTACACCAAAGAATATGACATCTCCGTATATAGCTTTGAACCAGCTTCTCTTCTCCTTCTCAACTGTCTTAGCTATTGCAACTTCTTGTTGAATAAAATTGTTTGTCTTCTTTCTAGTTGTTAAGAATAAGATAGCCATTGTTACAACTAATGTTGTTATGATTGTCCATGGTTTGATGTTCAAGGAAGAATATGCACTTGTTATAGTTGGGAAATCAATCGACATAAACCGAAAAGTTGACAGAACCATTGCTGCACCAAAAGTACCAAGGAAAATACCTATGGCTTCCCCAAGCAGTGCAATAATAATTACTTCAGTATATATCATACTCCGTATTTGTTTTGGACTAGCACCCTGAGCTTTTAGAACAGAAATTTCAAATTTTCTTTCTCTTAAAGCTAAATCAGCTCCTAGACTGATAAGAATAATGGATAAAATGATAGCTGGCATATATAAAACAGTGTCAATCAGTTGCATTGTAATGATTAACCCTTGATATGCAAATAACGCCCCGGAGATTAAGTTTCTACCGTCTAAATCGTAATTCTGTTCCTTACGATTCAAAACAACGTTAATGTAATCATTAAAATCAAGCAGATTATTTAGAGGAAATTCAGAAAGATCAAGTTTAGTTGGCAAACGCCAGAGTTTGTTTGTAGTTAAATTTCCAATAATGCTTGAGTTGAAATTATGACTATTAACAATTAAATATTCTTCATCTAAGAGAAGTCCCATCTGATAGAAACCTGTTACAGTTAAGTTAACCTTTGTTGAAATCACTTTAACTTCATCAGTATCTACAGTCTTGTTTATTTGGTAATTAAAAGCAAGAGTGTCATTCAACTGTACTCCCAATTTCTTGTATGTACCTATAGAGAGTAGAATTCCATTGCTTTGAAGGTTGTTTTCACCTGCTACAATATTGATTCTTTGAACAATTGAATTGTTAATAAAAGCTGAATCAATGATCATAGGTGTGAAGTAAGGTTGATCTACAGTGAAACCAGCATACTCAGAGAAATTGAAATCAGGTTCAAAGTACGAATAGTAAATATTGCTTCGTTCTAAGATGTCATAATGGAAATGTTCTCCATAGGTAACAATACTATCTTCAAATTCTTGTTCTAGAGCAAGTTGTTCTGCAAATTCAACTGGAGTTGTTCCTAAGCTTGTCTCAATTAGTGGTCTAAAATTCACTTCTGCTTCTACATTTTCTATCATATCTTGAACAGTTATTGTATTAATAATAGCACCATAGAAGAAAATACTAGAAAATATAGCTGCTCCTAGTATCATTCCAGCACCTATAGAAATACTTCTTCTAGGATTAGATGACATAGATTTAAATGAAAATCCAATAAAGGAAAAGAATTTAGGACGTTTAATCTTCATTTCTTCCCCTCCTTTTTGCTCTTCTTAGAAGTAGCTAAAGTATGTTCTTGAACTATCTTGCCTTTCTGCAAAATGAAAATCTTATCTGCTTCTTTAGCACATTCAGTATCATGAGTTACCATTATAATGGTGATTTTTTCTTTGGTTGTAAGTTTCTTGAAAAGCTCAATAATCTCACTTCCACTGTTAGTATCAAGATTCCCAGTGGGTTCATCTGCATAAATGATTGCAGGATCATGTGCTAAAGCTCGTGCAATTGCTACTCTTTGTTGCTCTCCACCAGAGAGCTCTTCAGGTAAGTGATCCAATCTAGCATACAATCCAACAGATTCTAGATAAGATATTGCTCTCTTCTCAGCTTCAAGCTCTGGAATTTTTCTTAATTTCATTGGTAACTTGACATTTTCAATAGCTGTAAGATAGGGAATTAACGCGAAGTTCTGAAAAACTACTGATGTCTTTGTTCTTCGAATATCTAGATTTTCTTTATAGGAAGTTTCACTCAAATCAATACCTGCAACAAAAACTTCACCCTCTGTAATGCTTTCAAGAGTGGAAAGAATATTCAGAAGAGTAGATTTTCCACTTCCAGAAGGACCCATTATAGCGATGAATTCACCTTTCTTTATTTTCATCTCGACACCTGTTAGAACATTAACAATTTCTCCTCCAGGAAGAGTAAAATCTTTTACAAGTTCCTTTGTGTCAATTGAGATTTTTGTCTTATTCTTTGACATTACAAGAAAATAAATTGCTTCTCATAATTAAAGCTAACTGAATATAGAAAAAGGAATAAGGCGTTAGTTCTCAATAACACCTGATAATTTCATATCCTTTAATATAAGTTCAAGCATTTCTTTCTGATCGGTTTCTACTTGAGCTGTTTCTATTTCAATACTCAATAATAAAGCACTTGTTTCATTGTATGATACACTAACATATTCAACATCAAGTTCTGTCAAATCTGGGTCTTTACTAATGTCTAAGACTAAAGTTACTATAGTATTATCTTTATCAAATTCTACATGTTTTGTAAGTATCTCTTTTTCAAGTAGATAGTTTTCTATCATATCTACATTGATGTCTCGATTGAGAGTCATGGTTATTACGAAATCTTTGAGTGCTTTTCGCTCCATTCGCTTTTTGCTCCAACGCAAGTATAATACTATTCCAACCCATGCAAAAATACTTATCAAAAAAAGAAGTAGTGTCACTATTTGCTCCTTAACTAAAGTTCCTCCTTCAATTATTGTTTTAAAGATTGTTTGATCTGAACCTATTTCACCTATAGCAAACGCAACAATCTCTAGAATGATACTTCCTGCTAGTATTAACTCAATCATATCGATTGCTTCTCCTGTTCTCGTATTAGCTTGTAGGACTTGATTCATACTTTTTGTATTTCGAGTCATAGTTTTTGACATATTTCTCATTTGAAACTCCGATAGAGTACTTATGTAATTTCTAATTCCTTCAAGTTCTGTTAATAAGCCATTAATGATCTTATTAGCTTCCTTAACTCTATCTCTTGCTATATTCAATCCCTTTTCTACCTCATAGAAATCTTTCAAATTTGATATGCCATTTTCCTTATAGATTTGAAGTAAATCAAACGTTGAGTCTTTTAGGAATTCTTGGATTTGGCTTACAAGACTAATAGTACTTGTCAGAAGAGTAATTTGCTCTTGAACGCTGTTTAATGCTTCTGTGTTACCTTTTACAGCTTCATCAACAAGAAGTTTGATACTATTAGATTGATCATAGAGCTCCCATATTCGAGACATGAAACTGTCAACAAAGTGACTAATTGCATGTTGGATTCCCCAAAAGGTTACTTGATATTCGCAATCTTCAGTAAAGTTTTCAATAATAGAAATGGTTCCTCTAGTACCTTTGAAGAAGATTTCTTTATTCTCTTCAAATGTTTCGAATCCTTCACCAATAAGTTGGCTTAATTCAATTTCACAGTCTTCTCCATCACAATAATCTGATATATTTTCATGACGAATATTGATATCTTCAGCAATGTAACACATAGTTTTTGGTCTATGCATGGGATTTCCAAAGATTATTTTAGTGAAATTACGCTGAAATTCTGTTAGTAAGCTATCTATAACTCTCGAGCTATCTTGTGATAAATCTGCTACTACACGAGAAATTTTGTCTAAAGAAATAAACCCACTCTGACCTTCTACTTCTTGTAAATCCAAAGAATAAACAACAAATCCTGATTTTGAAATGAACATTGCCATTTCTTCAATTTGTTCTATTCCTTCTTCTTCAGGAATATCTATTACTGCCTCAAGATTAACATAACTATCAAGTTTGAAGTCTTTAACTAGAACCTTTGTGTGTTGGCCTTTAGACATGAAGATTGGTACATCGGGTGATTCATCAATAATTCCAGTTAGCAATGTTTTGTGAGCTCCCTTTTCAATATCAAGTTTTTTGTTCAATTCTCTCAATTGATTTGAATCAAATGGAAGCCACTCAATAACCAAAACCTTTGGATTCTTTATAAAAAGTATTTCTGATAGTTCATCTTTAATGTTGCTTGAATTGACACTCATCTAATCTCTCACCAGCTTTTTAGCAATACGTAGGAAGTAGGGTTTCGAAACGTAACTAACATCTTCGCTTTCTAGAAAATCAAGTTCAAAGTCTGAAACATCGCATTCTGGACAATCAATCTTAATATCAGGATGATCACCCATATTCATAAAGAAATCAAGATGAGTTTTACAGTGTTCACAGTAGAACAAGTTATGCACTTCTTCTCGAACATCCTCAGGAATCAACTCAAGAAACTTGAATCCCAATTCAGTAATTCTGTAAGCAGTAACAAATCCATGTTGTGATGTACTTAAACGGATTTTTTCTAAAATTTCTAATTCTCTAAGATCTTCTATGTCATCTACCCCTTCATAAGATAAGTTTACAGTAAAACTACTGCGACCAAAAAATTGAATCGAAGTTGGAGCATAATCATAGGATTCATAAGATCCTTTAACAATTTGGTAATATATTACAGCCCAAAGAGGAAGTTCCTTTACCCATACTTTTTCGCTATCTGTTTGAAGATAGTGGTCTCCCCCCTTTACCCATTTTGTTAGATAATCTATAGTATGCAATAACAACTGTTGGTCTCTAGTTAGCTTATTGACATCTAGACTATCCCCCGTTGATGGTTCTATAGTCATACTTCCAAAAGGAAAAAATCAAGATATTTTAATCTTTCTCGAAAAAGTGTAAAAAATTATAAAAAGAAGATTGAAGAAAATTATTTTTTCTTTTCAAGCTTCTTATCTTCTCTAGCTATGGTTTCAACAAGATCTTTGAAATTTTTTGGCTCTTGATCTTCTTCTATTGTAAAAACAACTGGACGTCTCTTTCTTTCAACGTCAAGAGCTCTAGCAATTTTACCTGCTTCATATTTCTCTTTAACTTGTGATTTCTTGCCTATCCAGACGTAAATTTCGTCATAAGCATCAATAACGAAAGCATCATTGGATTTGAGATTCTTATACTTGATTGGAATCTCCTTAGTTTGAATTGTTCCATCAGCTTTTTGGATAATTTGAAGAAGCTTATAATCAATATCGATTTTCTTCTCAAAATGTTTTAAGAAACCAGGTGTATCACCTTCAACTACTTGAAAGTCGACTAAATTCTTGAATTCATCAGGTTCATCTCCTTCCATGACAGTTTTAATAATTAGATCTTTGTTATCTTCCTCAACAACTTTAGCTGTCCAAGCACCTACAGCTTTGTCATCTGCATAAGATTTCTTACCTAACCAAATCCAAATGTGAGTAGTTGTTACAGCTAAATAGACATCTCCGTTGAGAAATTTGTAAGGCTCCTTCATCGGCATAAGCCTTTTTCTTACAACATGGTAAACGTTCATAGTATAATGAAATCAGAACCAAATTAAAAGATTTATGAAGTCAGCAATAATATTTTCTTTGAAAGTTGCTTATCTAGTAAAATTTTAATAGTTTTAAACAGATAAAATCCTTATGAGTAATTCTGTTAACGAAGAATCTATATTCGACGATGATGAAACAGAACCTATTTGGAAGCAAATAATTGAAAAGATAAAACCTTATCTAACTAGAGAAGACATAGTTAATATGGATTTAGAAAGTTTTTCTGCATTAGTAAATCGACTATATACAATCAAAGAGATTACAGAAAATGAACAATCATATGCCAAGAAAAACAGAGATTTGATTCTAATCAGAATGGGTCTGCTACATAACATTCCAGATCTTAAGGAAACCGATCTTGAAGTAGCTCTCAAACAAATAGCTGTTCGATTAGCTACAATCTACTTCCAAAGCAGTGACTTAAATTCACTTGAAGAAGCAGAAAATAAGGTTCTAGAAATGATAAGACTTGGTTTTGCATCAAATGTGACAGTTAGCTTGAATCCAGAAGAGGAAATCATCAAACTAAGAGAAAAATTAGCAATTATTTCGAGAGTAAATCTAGAAAATGCCAAAGACATTGCTGCTTTATTAACAAAAACAAAGGATAGTCTCATGAATATTGGAATCTCTGGATCTGTTTTCTATGAAATAGAGAAGTTCTGCCAGATGTTGAAAAGGCAAAAAGAAGAAGATTTACCTACAAAAAATGATATTATAGATGCATCTTTTGAATGGCAAGCTAAAATTCAAAAGTGAGTGTAATGGAAGAAGATTCAAAAATTACTGACATACCTAAAATCGTACCAGAAGAGGATTCTTTAGAAGAAACTTCAGATAAAGCTGAAGAACAAGAACCTGATGCTCTTCATACTGTTACTACAAGATTAAAGGAAATTGTAAACATTGATCTTTTCTTACCAGATATTCATGCATGGATTCTAGAAAAAATAAGAAGAGGTCCCACACTAATAATTGGAGAGAATATAGGTAAAATTGCAGAAAAAATGACTGACCATGTTCCAAGAGTCATAGCTAGAGAAACAGGGTCATCTTATGTTAGTCCAAAAGTAGAGGTTAAAGATGAAAGAACTCTCTCCAAAATTGACTTAAAAGTTTTTGATCTAGAAAAACTAAAAACTCAACAAGGGCCTTTTCTAAATATAATTGTTATTTTTGCTCTAAAAAGATTAGAAAAAGCTGTTCAACAGGAATTGCTACAAGAATGTAAAAGAGTTCTTGCTAAAGAAGGCCAACTAATTGTTGTAGGAGAATTTTATCCCAAGTCAGCATTATTATATCCTATAAGTTTAACAAAGGAAGTAGTTAAGACATTTAAATCAAAGGTTCTTAAGAAAAAAGTAAACAGACCAATTGTCAACTTTGAGAAAATAGCTAACAATCTTGAACTCAAATTTTTTGATGTAAAATATGATGCAGGTGGTAGAATTCGCACTTATGTTTTAACAAAAAGATGGGGCGCTTTATTAACCTAATTATCATTTTTTCCCCATTTGATTTTTTCATCAGTTAATGATCCTATTGGGTATTTTTTCCAGTTTTTGTCAATCTTCTTAAGAATTGCAGAATATAAGTCAGTATTCAGTTCGTGAGAGAGTAAGAAGAGATAAATTGCTACATCAGCAAGCTCATCAGCAAGAGAATCTTCAATTTTACTTAGTTCATCTTTAATCTCAGAATTGGATTGCCATTGAATTAATTCAAATAATTCACCAATTTCTACTATCAAGGACAATGCTAGATTTTTTGGAGTATGATATTTCTCCCAGTCCCTAGCATCTCTAAATTCTAGAATTTTATTAGTAATTTCTTGTATGGAATTCACAAAAATTAGAAAGAGAGAGTATAATTAACTCTTTCTCTTATCAAACAACTTTATAAGTCCAATTGAATGTATCTTGAATTTTACCTGTTTGAATTCCTACTAATTCATCATAGAGTTTTTGAGCAATTTCTCCTACATCATTATTGTTGATCTCGTATTCTGTTCCTTTGAAATATATTTTACCAATTGGTGTAATGGAAGCTGCTGTTCCAACAAAAAATGCTTCTGAACAAGAACTATTAGATATTTTTTCGATCAATGTATTGATATCAAGACGTTCTTCTTTTACTATAATCCCCATTTTTTGTGCTAGTTCTATAACAGATTTTCGTGTTATACCATGAAGAATTGTTCCTCCAAGAGGTGGAGTATAAAGCTGTCCATCTATAACAAACATAATATTCATTCCACTACCTTCTTCAACATATCTTCTTTCAATTGAGTCCAACCATATTACCATAGGGTAACCTAAAGATCTAGCTTTGTTAGTTTCACAGAGAGTAGCAGCATAGTTACCACCTGTTTTAGCTTCACCAGTTCCTCCAGGGGCTGCTCTTACACTTTCTGCAGCTACATATGCTTTTGTTGGATTGAAACCATCTTTGAAGAATGGTCCTACAGGAGCTAAAATAACGAAAAAGTAGAACTCATTACTTGGTCTTAAACCTATGAAAGTTTCAGATGCAATCATTGTTGGTCGAATGTATAATGAAGTACCAGGTAAACTAGGAACCCATTCTTTGTCTACTCTAATAAGCTGGGTTATTGCATTTACAAAAAGATCTTTATTGATTTTAGGCATACACATTCTCTCTGCTGAAAGATTCATTCGCTCAGCATTTTCATAAGGTCTAAACATGTGAATTGAATCATCTGGGTGAAGAAATGCTTTCATTCCCTCAAAGATTTCTTGACTGTAATGCAGAACAGAACATGCTGGGTCCATTTCAAACGATTGATAGGGAATAATTCTAGGGTCTTGCCATTTCTCATCTCTATAGTACATGAAAAACATATGATCAGTAAAGAGTTTTCCAAAAGTTAGTTCGGAATCTGCAGGTTTCTGCTTTTTTTCTTCTTCTTTGCATAAAAGGATTGGAATATCCATGAATTCACTCATTGGCGATAGTTTGAGAGTGAATTTAAAAGATTTATTGACTAGCCTTACTAAATTATATAAAGAATGTATTTTCTTACTTTTGTTTTCTAATTTCAATTAAATCAGAATAATGTTGTCGCATTGTTTTTCTTGAAGGCCAGAGCCTTAAAGATCTAGCTATATAGTATCTTCCACCCCTTAATAGAATAACATCAGGTTTTAACATAGGAGCCCATAGATTTGCAATTTGAAAGGATATTGAAGCTTTCAATGATGTCTTAAATTTTGATTTGCTAATCTTAACATTATTTTTTTCTAGTTCTTTGAAATAAATTTCTTGCATTTCATCCAGTGTAAAAGGTCTCTCTACTAATTTAACACGAAATCCTTCTGCATGAATAGGTAAAAGATCATAGAAATAGATAAAATCTAAAGCAGGAGAAGCTACCATAGTCTCTTGCCAATCGAGTAAATAAACTTTTGATGATGTTTGAAGGAAATTATAAGTCCAAGTTCCTCCATGAATTAGTGTTCTACCAGCAGCTAAAAATCTTTCCAAGAAATCTTTTGAATTGATATCCTTTCTGACTGACAAAAGATTAGTTTTTGTTAAAGGAGTTTTACCTTGATGGCTTTCTGCAATTTTCAATGCTTTCTTGATATTGTCTTGAAGTTTTCGTTTTATATCATTCCAGTTTTCTTCATTAACTATTGGAAGATCTTTGAGTGTATCAAGGATAGGATCATTATAGAATTTTGCATTGATTTTAGCTACTTCTTTTAGGGCTTTCTCAACATGAAATTTATCCCAATTTCTAGGATGAATACTTTGAGGGATTTTTTCTAACAGTATCCAAGGAACTTCACTAGTTTTTGACATAGCTTTGATTTTTGGTACAGGGAGCTTATATTTCTTAGCGAGTGTAGAATAGATTATCCATTCTTCTTTAGTAGTGTTTTGTTTTAAAATTCCTTCTTTATCTTTTCCCCAAGAAATTTCAGAAACTTTTGCTGTAGATGTTCCTGTTAAATCTCCCTTGAATTTTATTTGGTCTGAAGAAACTTTGAGTTTTTGAGCTACCTCATCAAGAATGGACAAATTACTCAATTAATCACCAATAGTTCTTTGTGCTTCTTACTCTTTTTAACTATTTCTGCAGATTATTTGTGATTTCTTCATTTTCTTGTTATTTCTATAATTTCACAAGATTATTTATAAATAAGTTCTGTGTGAAAATTTACGTTAAGGTGTTTCTTATGGGTAAACATGTTGTTTCTGTATCATTAGGGTCTTCAATAAGAGATTACAAAAAGGAACTAACTCTTGGAAATGAAGTAGTAATAGTTGAACGAATTGGGACTAATGGAGATATGAAAAAGTATCGGGAATTGATGGAAAGTCTTGATGGAAAAGTAGACGTTTTTGGTGTTGGAGGTACAGATCTCTATCTCTGGAAAGGGATGAGAAGATACAAAATAAGAGATGTTTGGAAGAAATTAATTAAGAATGTAAAAGAAACACCAATTGTTGATGGGGGAGGTATGAAGAGTACTCTTGAAGGAAGAATCATGCAATTTGCAGAAGAGAAACTTCCTGAAGAAGTAGAAGAAAGCAGGGCTACATTAGTAACTGCAGCAGTTGATCGATGGTTCCAAGCTAAAAGTGCATGGGAATTTGTTGGTAGAAATAAAAAATTAATTACTTTTGGTGATCTTCTCTGGGGTTTCAAATTGGGTATTCCATTGCATACTCTTAGAAATGTGTACAATATAGGAACAGTACTTCTTCCTTTAGTTACAAGATTACCTTTTAGTTGGCTATATCCTACAGGAGAAAAACAAGAAGTAAACAAACCATCTTTTCCTAAATATTTCAAAAAAGCTAAATGGATTGCTGGAGATTTCAATTTCATTAATAGAAATATGCCTTATGATGAGATGGAGGGAAAAATTATTGTTACTAACACAACTACTGAAGATGATGTTCAGAGATTGAAAGACATTGGAATCAGATATATAATTACTTCGACACCCAGAGTAGAAGGAAGATCTTTTGGTACTAATGCTTTAGAGGCAGCAATTGTAGCTGTTAGTGGAGAAAGAAGAGAATTAACTCTTGAAGAGTATCAAGAATACTTGAAAAAGCTTAAAATAGAACCTACTTTGGAGAAATTGCAGGATTAGGGTTGTAAATGGTAAAATATAATGCACTTATTTTTGCTGGATATTCAGAAAGAGATGATGTAATTTGTAATCAAGAAGGAGTTCAAAGAAAAGCATTTGTTCAACTTGGAGATAAAACTTTTCTTGAGAGAATTGTTAAAGAAGTTCATAAATGCGATAAAATAGAAGATATTTACATTACTGGATTGGCAGAATCTGAATGGAAAACCGATGTTCCTGTAATATTCAATGAAGATTCAGGATCTATATTTACTAAGGGAAAAAATATCTATTATAAATTTCTTCAAAATAAAGGAAAGAAAGCAGAAACATGTGTTTTTCTAACTAGTGATATTCCTCTGATAACTGCTGAAATTCTTACAAGATTTATAGAAAAATGTGAAACAATATCTGAAGGAGAAATTGATGGTATGTTTTACTATTCTATTGTTCAAAGAGGACATATGGAATCGAAATTTCCAAACTCTAATAGATCTTTTGTGGAATTTAAAGACAATTTTGAAGTATGTGGTGGAGACATATCTATTATCAATATCAGAATGATTTTACAACATGAGAAACTAATGACCAAACTGATAGAGAAAAGAAAAAATGCTTTAACACAGCTTTTAGTCCTTAATCCGATATTAGTTATTAGATTCCTTCTCAAAAAATTGACTCTTGATAAATTCATGCGTTCTTTAGGTAAAAAAGTATTCAAAGCTAAAGAAGGTGTATACGCAGTGATAACTGAAGATGCAGAAATCGCTATGGATGTAGATAAAAAGCATCAATTAGAGGAAGTAAGAAGATATTACGAAGAAAATAAGGAACTTTATGATTGAATTTTGAGTGCACTACACTTATACTTAAATACAATTTTGAAAGGTTAATTTCATGACTGAGCTATTCAAAAAGATTGATGAATGGGATAAGAAAATCTCACAAAGGATAGCTCAAAAATCTCAGAAGACTTTGAAAGTAGCAAGCTTCTTTGCTTTATCAGGAAACGTTCAGCCATGGTTAGTTATTTCCTTTATGTTCTTTATTCTGGATGTTTTTATGGAAAGGTCAGATAATCTTATCCAAATCACTTTAGCAGCTGTAGTGGGATTAACTACAACTACAATAAAATTCCTCACAAGAAGAATAAGACCTAATGAGCAAGTTGCTCTGAAATACATCGCTTCTGGGGATCATTTCAGTTTTCCTAGTGGTCATGCTTCAAGAATGGGAAGTCTTGCTATGTTTATGGCTCTTCTATTTCCAACTTTTGGTTGGATTTTCATACTCTGGGCAATTGCAGTTTGTTATGGAAGGATAGCCTTGGAAGTTCATTATTTTGTTGATATAGTAGGTGGATTAATTTGGGGCTCAATTGTAGGTGTAATCTTTTATGTCATCAGAAATTATTTCTACATAATTTTTGATCCAGTCTCAAATTGGTTCCCAATAATCTGGTAGAAAACATTATAAGTGCTACCAACAATATTTAGAAAGCTAAGGAAAAGAGAGTGTGATGTTATTTCAATAATAAAAAGCAAAATGTTGTTGATTATTATTTCAACAATTATTATAGCTGGTGTTGTAATAAGTTCAGTTATGCTAACCGTTTATTTACCATCAAAAGGGAAATATAATTCACATAAACCAATTACTATTTTGGATGATGAAGATTTCGCTGATTACCGTTTTCCTGGATCTGGAGATGAGACTGATCCTTATTTAATTGAGGGTTTAGAAATAATCTCTAACTTATATGCAATAAGAATAGAGGGAACAACAAAATTTTTTGAAATTGATAATTGTAAATTTGTTACAGATGACGTATCTGTTTATATTAACTCTGTAGCTGCCGGAACTGCAATTATTAGAAGCAATATATTCGTTAATGGATCTATTTTTGTTGTACAAAGCAACACGGTCTTAATTGAAAATAATGAGTTGGAAAATGGAGGATTATATGCAATTAGGATAGAAGATAGTTCCAGTACAGTTATAAAGAATAATACAATTTGCAATAATGAATTTGGAATCTTTCTAGTTGATGCTAGTTATTCTACTTTAGAAGATAATTATATTTATTCAAATGAGATTATTCAGGAAGAATCGGGATTTCTTGATTATGGCAATGTAGGAATTTTATCCCAAGGAACATTTAATAAAATTAGAAATAACACTATTATTCTACAAGATTTAGGATTGTTTCAACAAGGTGGTAGTTCTTCAATCACCTATAATATCATCTCTAATTGTTCAGAAGGAATTTTTGTTAGATCTATGAATGTATCTAATATTACCAGTAATTGTATTACTAATAATACTGAAATTGGCCTGCATATCTTCCGTACAGGATATACGACAGTGAATAATAATCACCTTGAAAGTAACAACATTAGCCTACAAATATCTGAAAGCTACTTCAATGATATCAGAAATAACACCTTCTTATCAAATTTTATTGGTCTAGAAATTCATCCAGGTTTTCCAGGAACAATTAGCTATATTCCCACTAGCAACAATACAGTAAGATTAAATCTTTTTGCAATTAATTCTTATTACGGAGTAAAAAATAGCTGGGTGTGTAATTATTCAAAAATATTTCTTAATTCGTTCTATTTCAATAACTTATTAGGAACATCTCAAGCATATGATGAAGGAAATTTTAGTGAATGGTCAAGTAGTTCTTCTGAGGGGAATTTCTGGTCTGAATGGTTATCTGGAGATTATTATATTGATGGACCAAGTAACTCCACCGATCAATTTCCATTAGAATTTCCACCTGTATGAATTTTTCTTAACTTGGACCAAACAAACTTAGTATAGTAAGAAAATTTAAAAAAAGAACAGTTTTTGAGTTACTCATGACAGAAGAGCATGCTATTGATCCATGGAGGATGGCTGTTAAACAGCTAGAAAAAGTAGGTGAAGTTCTGGATATTGATGAGAATATCATGAAAATTCTAAAACATCCAATTAGAATAGTTGAAACTAATTTTCCAGTAGTTATGGATGATGGACGAGTTGAGATATTCACAGGTTTTCGAGTACATCACAATGAAAATCTTCCAAACAAAGGAGGAATAAGATTCAGTCCTCATGTAACTAGAGAGGAAGTTATGGCTCTTGCCTTTTGGATGACTTTCAAATGTGCAATTGTAGGTTTACCATATTCCGGAGCAAAAGGTGGAGTTATCTGTAACCCAAGAGAAATGTCACTAAAAGAAATTGAAAAAGTAACCAGAAGATACACTCACCAGATGATCAATGTCTTTAATCCTAGAAGTGACATTCCAGCTCCAGATATCAACACATCAGCTAGAGAAATGGCTTGGATTTATGACACCTACTCGATGTGGGGTGGCCATTCTGCATTAGGAGTAGTTACTGGTAAACCTGTTGAGCTTGGTGGTTCTCTTGGCAGAGCTGCTGCAACAGGAAGAGGAGTCTATTTTGTAACTCGTCAAGCTATGAAGAGATTAGGAATAGAGATGGAAGGTGCTACTGTAGCAGTTCAAGGATTTGGAAATGTAGGTTCATGGTTTGCTAGAATAATTGCTGAAAATGGAGCTAAAGTTGTAGGTGTTTCTGATTGGAAAGGTGGTATCTACAACGAAAATGGATTCGATGTAGAAGATTTGTACAAATATGTATATGAAAATCCAGACAATTCAGATCGTTCAGTTGTTGGTTATCAACACTCAACTAAAGATATTACAAACGATGAGTTATTTGCTTTGGAAGTTGATGTTCTAGCTCCGTGTGCAGTTGAAAGTGTAATTACTAAATATAATGCTCACACTGTTAAAGCAAAGATTGTTGCAGAAGGAGCAAATGGACCAACTACACCAGGAGCAGATGAAATTCTGAAAGATAATAATGTTCTAGTTTTACCTGATATCCTAGCTAATGCAGGTGGTGTTACTGTAAGTTACTTTGAATGGGTTCAAGGAAATGATGCATTATTCTGGACAGAAGAAGAAGTAAATAGCAAGTTAGAAGAAATCATGGTAAGAGCTTTTGATAAAATCTTTGATCACGCTGATGAATGCTGTATTAATGATATGAGATTATCAGCTTATACAGTTGCTCTAGAAACAATAGTTAAACAATATGAATTAAGGGGAATTTATCCTTAATTCTTTATTCTAAATTTTCCCTTGTTGGGTGTCACGTTATTGGACCTATTAAGTCAGCTAATAAGGGTTCTATGAAATTATCCAAGAACATCATTATTACGAATCCAACAATGACTCCAAAAGTAACCAGTCTAGCATATTCTTTTCCATGCGTTTCAGGTATAATCTCGTCAATAACTACAAAAATCATTGCTCCAGCTGCAAAAGCCATTCCAAATGCAAGGAAAAATTGAGCAATAGAAACTGCAGCAACACCTAGAATTGCTCCAAGTGGTTCAACCAATCCAGATAGTGCTGCTATCATGAACGCTTTTTTCTTTGAATAACCTTCTCTTAAGAGTGGCATTGCAACAGCCGTACCTTCAGGGATATTTTGTAAACCAATAGCAATAGCAACAACTGAACCTTCTGCAACATCTCCATTTCCAAAACTAACACCAACTGCTAAACCTTCTGGGAAATTATGAATAGTAATTGCTATAATAAACAACCATGTAGCAGCTAACCGTTTGGACATCTTTCCTTCTGGACCAGAAATAAAATGTTCATGAGGAGCCCATTTGTCTATGATGTCTATGAAAACCGCTCCTATTACAACACCAATAACAACTAACCAGATAGTATCTAACTCAAATTTGGGTCCAAATGGAACAGGATCTAAGTTTAGAGCTGGCACTAAAAGACTAAAAGCTGAAGCAGCAAGCATCACCCCTGCAGCAAATCCAAGTAACAAATCTAACGTTTTATCACTAATATCTTTCTTGAAAAAGACAGGAATAGCTCCAAATGCTGTTGCTAAACCTGCAAACAGAGAAGCACCAGTACCTATCAATATGATCTGCCATGTAGCTAAAACCATAGTTCTTACTCCATATGTTCTAATTCAATTAATTTGGTCTGTAATTTAATAAAGTATCGCTCAACCAAAAAAGAAAGAAGGAAAGAAGTTCTTACCATTTCATATTGAAAGGTTCTTTGCTATTAATAATAAGATACAAATCATAAATTACGCCAGCAAACAGAAGTCCTCCAGTAAGTAGATAAACAAAACCTATCTTCTTATTTTTTAATTTTAATTTCTGAATTCCTAACAAATTAGAATCTGTATTGTTTATGTAAAATCTGTGCATCCCTAAGAAGCCTAGTAGAATACATAAGATAATTGCAGAAACGCGATAAACCTCTTCTCTCTTAAAACTATACCATTCTGTTTTATTCATTACAGTGTCAACATTTAATCTCTGAGAAACATCTTGTCCAGAACCAATACTTGAGAATCTTATTATGAACCATTCAAAAGAATAATTGAAGTTAAATTTGCTCCAAAGTTTTACTAGAAAATGGTATGCAAACAGAATATAGAAGCAGATAAGCAAAACAAATCCTTCCTGACCAAAAGGTAGTCTTTGATTTACTAAATTTACATCTTTTAACAAGAAACTCAGTACCCATCTAGGAAAAAGTGAAAATATTTGTAGTGAAAAAATTGTTAAAGAGATAATTCCCCAAAGACGCATCAAACTAACAACTCTTCTTTTAGCAAATTTATTAGGCTTTCCTCTGTATTCTACTTTGTACAGCAGTAATGATATGACACCTACCCATGTCCCCATTAAAATCAAGAAATAGGACATCATTGGTCTATACCATGTAAAATCAAAGGGCAGTCCTGCTGCTATAAGAATTGCACCGGTAGCAATAAATCCAAGTGCTGTCATTGCACCATAAAATGGAAGTCTTTCTGGGGGATCTTCTTTAGCTAAAATTGTACCAATTAGTGCTCCTAGAAAGGAAGTTGACATAAATGGAAATAATGGTTCGAGATCACCTGTTAGTAAAGAGAAGAAACTAGCTTTAAAAGTACCAATTTTATACTGATCAAACTCATTTGGCCACCTAAAACTAGTATAATATCTACTATCAACACTTATTTCAGAGAAGAAGTTAAGATTATAATATCCTCCCCAATTCATGTTATCTGTCCAATTCCACATTACAGGACTCAATACAATAATTACTAATGTTAAAATTGCATAAATGATGATATTTCGTTTAATTTTTTTGAAACCACCACTTCTTATAAGTAGAAAATGAATTACACCAGTGATCATCATACACCACCCTATAGTTTGTAAAGTTTCCATCATGAAGAATGATCTACCTACGAAAGTTTGAAGAAACCTTGAAGAAGTCCAATTTCCTGTTCTCAATCCACTTCCCAAATAGCCATAATATCCAAACAAACCTTCAGTAAGCATTGCAGCAAATAAAATACCAAGACCTGTTAGAATTTGCTTAGCTAATATCTGAGCAGGTTTGTGACCTCTTGATGCTCTTTTTGACATAGCCAAAGCATTAACAATTGCAGAAATTATTAGAAAGTAACCAGCCCAACCAGTAAAAAAAGCCATAAGAATGACACTGAGAATTACAAGAATATTCATCTTGAAAAGTTCATCAACATTTGTTGCCCATCCTATATCATACAAATGTTGAAGTGAATGAAAGAAAACCATAAGAAAAATAGCTAAACCTCTTTGAAAATCTAGAGAAACTATTCTTTTCTGAATCTTTGCACCTGCTAATTCTACTCCCTCAACAACAGAATTTTTTGTGGCGATTTTAGACATCTATTCAAACCTTCAGTTATGAATGGCAGTTATTAGAATGAGTATATTAAAAATATTTAGCACCTATTTTGCACAATTAGTTTTCGAATAGCTTTAAATATATCCTTTCTTAATTTCCGAACATGCCTTCAAGCTCATATGATTTAGCAGATAAAGCTATAGAAGAAGGAGAAAAACTTGGTGCAAAGTATATTGAAGCAAGATATGTGAAAGACTCTACCAATGTTAGTATTCTTAAAAATGGTATCCCTGAATTAGGTGGCTTTCAAAGATTCAATGGTATAGGTATTAGAGTACTCAAAGATGGAGGAGTGGGTTTCGCTAGTTTCAATGAAATGACAAAGGAAGAGATGAATATTGCAGTTGCTTTTGCAACTAAAATGGCAGAAGCTACTGGTAAAAGAAGATCCAAAAAGATTATTTTTAGTGATGAAAAAGTTCATGAAGTGAAATATGATTCACTTGGTGAAACTGGTAAACGACCATTGCAAGTTGATCCGGAATCAAAGATTAACAGATTGATGGAAATGGACAAACAACTTGCTGAACTTAAAACAAATGCAGTTATACCTTTCAGATTCTTTCAAATGCTCGATAGCACAGAAAAGAAGTATATTGTTACAAATGAAGGAGCTAAGATTGAAAGTGAGATAGATAGGATAGAGCTATTTGGATTATTAGTAGCTGTCAATCCTACCACTGGTTCAAAAGAACAACTCATGATTCAAAAAGGAAAAACTGGAGGTTTAGAATCTTTGGATTTCTGGAAAATTGAAGAGTATGCTAACAAAGAAGCAACTACCTTAAGTAAAATAGTAACTGATTCAAAGGAAGCTCCAAAGGGAATAATAGATTATGTTGTAGGTCCGAATGTAATAGGTATTATGTGTCATGAGAACACAGGTCATCCTACTGAGGGAGATCGTATCCTAGGGAGAGAAGGAGCTCAAGCTGGTGAAAGTTATCTGAAGGAAGACATGATTGGACAGCAAATAGGTTCTGAATATGTAACTATCATTGATGATCCTACTTTGGAAGGATCTTATGGGTACTATCTGTACGATGATGAAGGTGTAAAAGCTGGTCCTCGATATTTACATAATAAAGGTATTTTTGATGAAATGCTACATAACAGAGAAAGTGCAGCGTGGATGAATACAAACAGCACAGCAGCTGCAAGAGCAATTGGATTTAACAGAGAACCAATTCCAAGAATGGCAAATACTTACTTAGCACCGGGAACATTCGAATATGAAGAATTATTCGAAGACATTAAACTTGGTGTTCTAATGAATAATTTCACTGAATGGAACATAGATGACAGAAGATATCATTCTAAATATGTTGGATTAGAAGCATACCTCATTGAAAATGGTGAAATCAAACATCTAGTTCGAAGACCAGTTTTTGAAACTACTACTCCTAAGTTGTGGGGATCAGTTGATGCAGTAGCTAAAGAAAAATATCTTGAATTTGATGCTGCAACATGTGGAAAAGGTGATCCTATGCAAGGTGCTCCAGTCTATCATGGAGGTTCCTTTATGAGGATAAGAGATGTGGAGGTCAGGTGAAGATTATGGGAAAAATTGATATCGAAAATATACTAGATTTTACAGCAAATAAGCTCAATTCATTAGAATTTGATGATTTTGTTATATCAGCAACTAGAGGGAATCGATCTCAGTTACGGTTTGCTGATAGTCAAATAACAATTGCCAAAAACTGGGCATCACTTCAATTAAGTGTTTTTGCTGCTAAAAAGTCTAAAACTGTAGCTGTAGATATAGAGGATCTTTCTGATGATTCTATTGTTGCTGCACTTGAATCCTTAGAAAAACTATCAAACTCCTTACCACAAAATCAGAACTATTTTGGTATATCTGATGGTCCTTTTAGTTATCCAACGATTGAATATTTAGTTGATTCAGATTTTATTGAATTCCATGATCAATCAATTGATAGAGTTCAAGAAGCAATAAACGCAGCTGAAGCAGAAGGTGCTAAGAGATCTGCTGGTGTACTTGTTTGGGAAGCAAGAGAAGATCATCTTCTTTCCTCAAAAGGAGCGAGTATTTCGGAGAATTCTACAAGTTATGAATTTAGTATCAGATCATTTATTGATGATACCAGTTCAGGTGCGAATGTCGATGTGGGAAGGCTTTCATCCAAAGTTGATTTCGAAAAAGCTGGTGCAAGAGCAGGAGAAATAGCTAAGATGTCTACTAGTGGAACCAATGGAAAACCAGGAAGATATAGTATTCTGTTAGAACCTAGAGTTGCAGCAGATATTGTTGCAGCCACTCCCAGAGCAGCAAATCCTTTCAATGTAGAAATAGGATTTTCATGGCTAAAAGATAAAATTGGAGAATCAATAGGACCAGAAAATGTTTCTGTTTATGATGATGCACTTCTACCAAATGGATTAGGATCTAAATCCTTTGATGACGAAGGTCATCCAACTGGTCGAAATGTTATTGTTGAAAAAGGTATACTGAAAGGTTTTATTCATAATACATCAACTGCTAAAAAAGCTGGTACTACAAGTACTGGAAATGCAGGACTTATTGCTCCAGAGAATACCAATGTTTTCTTCGAACCAGGAGAGCATTCTTTTGATGAATTACTAGAATTAACTAAAGGAAAACCAACTCTATATATTACTAACAACTGGTATACAAGGTTTACCAGCTATGCTGATGGAATATTCTCTTCTATTCCAAGAGACGGTATGTTTCTTGTAGAAAATGGAGAAATCTCTAAACCTGTTAGAGAGTTAAGAATCAGTGATACAATGCATAATATATTCAAAAATATCTCAGCTCTTGGAAAGGAAATTAAACAAATTAAAAGCTGGGAAGTTGAAGTTCCAACTTTTATACCTCATGTGCTAATAGATGATATAGATATTACAGCTGCAACAAATTAGTGCATCTGTCAAATCTCTTTTTTTTCTATTTTTGTTCATTCAAATTATATTAAATTGCTCTATTCTTTGAAAACTAGGAGTTGTTATTATTTCTTCAAATTACAAAAATTCTTAAACACTAAAATTTCAAGCAATTTATGACAGAAGAAATACTGGCTTGGGATTTATCTGATTTGTACTCAGATATTAATGATTCTAAAATCGATGCAGATAAAAAAGAAATTGAAAAACTTGCAGAAAATTTCAGTAAAACTGTTAAAGGAAATTTAACTAATCCTAATCTCAAACCTCAACAGTTAGCAGAATGGTATAAGCTGTTTGAAGAGATTCATGAAAAGAAATTCTATATTTACCTGTTTTCTTCTTTACAATATTCAACTAAATCTCTTAAAGATGAGGTAAAGAATCTGTACTCTCAAGTGCAGGAATTTGGTTCAAAAATAAATGAAGAAACGCTATTTTTCTATCTAGAACTCAACGAAATTACTGATGAAAAATTCATTGATTTGTTAGCATCTCCTGAATTAGTTAACTATAAACATGATTTGGAATACAATAGAAAACAAAAACCTCATCAGTTATCAGAGAAAGAAGAACAAATCATCTTGATGAAGAACATCTCTGGAAAAAGTGGTTTTATCAAATTATACAATGAGATAGAGAGTGGTTTCATCTATGACTTCGAATTTGAAGGAGAAGTTAAACAATATACTGGTTCTGAGCTATTTGCTTTCATGTATAACAAAGACCCAGAAGTTAGATACAGAGCACTCAAAACCCTAGTTTCTGAATTTGAGAACAATGAATTAGTCTTTACTCATATTTACAATAATGTTATGAAAGATTGGGGACTTGAAAATAAAAGAAGAAATTATAACAAACCTATTTCTTTGAGAAATGTTGAAAATGAAGTAAGTGACAAATCAGTAGAAACACTAGGAAAGGTTACTTCAGAAAGCAACTATATTGTTGAGAAATACTACAATCTGAAGAAGAAGATATTAGGTTTAGAAAAATTAAGAATGTCTGATCTTTATGCTCCATTCGGTGAAGTAGAAAAGAAATATACTTACAAAGAAGGTATTGAATTAGTCAAAATAGCCAATGGTAAGTTTAATCCTGAGTTTGCTGATATCGTAGATGAAATGTATAAAAGAAAACATATTGATGTTACACCTAGAAAAGGTAAGCAAGGTGGAGCCTTCTGCAGTTATGGAAAGCAAAAGATGTATCCTTTTGTATTTGTCAATTATACCAATGACATTGAATCTGTACTAACTTTAGCTCATGAACTAGGTCATGCCATACACCACTATTACATACAACAAAATCAAACATTCACAAACATTGACTCATCTTTAGCTGTAGCAGAGATTGCTTCAGTTTTTAATGAAATGATTACTTTTGATTATTTGATGAAACAAGATCTTTCTAAAGAAGACAGAATTTCACTATTAGCAAATCATATTGAAGGTAATTTTTCGACCTCTCATAGACAAAATGCTTTCTATCATTTTGAATCCAGAATTCATGAACTGATGAAGGAGAAACTACCTACTGCAAATGATTATAAGGAAACTTTCGTTGAAGAAATGCAAAAGATGTTTGGGAATTCAATGACCGATATCAAGGAAGATTATGCCAGTTATTGGAGCGTTGTGAGTCATTTCATCCATGTGCCTTTCTACGTTTATGCATATAATTTGTCAAATTTACTTGTTATAGCTCTCTACCAGATGTACTTAGAAGAAGGACAGGAGTTTGTTCCAAAGCTTACAAAAATCCTTTCAGTAGGTACTTCTAAGACTCCAGCAGAGATGCTTGGAGAAGTTGGTATAGATTTAGATGATCCAAATTTCTGGAATAAGGGTATTAACTATTTGAGTACCAAAGTTAATGAGCTTGAAGAGTTACTCTCTTAATTTTTTTTTCTTTTTTCAACACAAATTTCAAATATTAACATGAAATTAATCAGCTATGAAATTAACTGATTTTCACACTCATACTCTTCTTTCTGATGGAGTTCTGACTCCCGCTGAACACCTTAGAAGAGTAATTGTGAGAGGTTTAGATGCAGTTGCCATAACAGATCATGTTGATTCTTCTAATATTGATCATGTTCTAAATAGCCTAGACAAAATCAGATATGATTTTGAGGAATACATCACTTTCCTTCCTGGGGTAGAGATAACTCATGTTCTTCCAAAGCAGATTCCAGAATTGGCAAGAAAAGCAAAGCAAAGAAATTTTCTAGTTGTTGTTCATGGTGAAACTGTAGTTGAACCAGTTATTGAGGGGACCAATAAAACAGCTTTAAAGTGTCCAGATGTGGATATATTAGCTCATCCAGGAATTATAACTTTCAAGGATGCTCAATTAGCAAAAGACAATGAAGTATTCCTTGAGATAACAACAAGAGGAGGGCACTCACTTGGAAATGGACTTGTAGCTGATTTAGCAATGAAAACAGGAGCTAAATTAATTCTTAATACAGACTCTCACCAACCAAGAGATTACATAAGTGAGAACTTGAGAGAAAAAACTGCTTTAGGTTCTGGAATACCTAGAAGCATGTTTGAAGACATATTCGTGAAAAATTCACAAGACATCATAAAGAGAATAATTAAATGAGTTGAGAATGTTGTCGGAGAAATTTAAATTAGGTCAAAGTTCCATTGTTGCAAGGCATAAAAACAGGACCAAATCTTTTCATATATTCAACAAAATCATGAATGGAGTTCTTATTTTTCTTTATAGAATTTATTTATTACCACTATTTGGTTTGGGTAGAAAAATTGTTCTAGTACACACAGTTGGAAGAAAAACTGGAAAAAGGAGAACTACACCAGTGTTAGCACTTTGGTTTTATACGGATAAATTGACCTTCTATATTGCACGAGGAAAAAAAGCTCATTGGTTAAAAAACATCTTAGCAGAAAATAATAACGAGTTCAAAATCCAGAAGGGTTTTAAGAGAAAAAAGGTTAAAGGAATTCTAATCACAGATGCTGAAGAGAAGTATAAGCATCTAAGATTCTATTTTGAAGAGTTGGATGAAGCTCAAATGATCTTTGGATATAATAAGAAGAAACATGGTGATGTTTTTGAAACTGAAGAATTTAGAGAGATACTAGACATTATCGAGTTTCTACAAATAGAACCTCTGAAGAAAGAAGAGAAGTAATTCAAACTAATCTTCTGGCTTCCTCTAAACACAATTTCATCACTTCAAAACCTGCAGAAATTAATCTTCTAAGTGTTTGCGAATTTGTAAAATCTTCCATGAATGCAATCCAACCTTCATAATAGTAATCTTTGTAGCTTTCAGCAATGAGATAATAATCATTATCTTCTAGTTCTTCTGCAATTTCTGTTCTGTTCAATCCCCATAAATCCAGAGGTTCTTCATTTTTCTGACTTAGCAATCTTATAGGTGAAGGAGATACTCTCCAAGTCATTCTTCTTAACATTGACCAGAGATCTAATCCTGTTCTATCCATCATAGACATGGATAATTTAGGTAGATATTCTCCTAATTCCAACAAATTTTCTAGGTCATGTTTTTTTATAATTTCATTGGAAGGATTAGTCTCTAAAATTGGTTTCCCAATTATAGAAATTATCTCAGTTTCTCTTGGATGAACGAAGTTAATTTCCTTGATTATCTTATTCAGTTTAATAACTTGAGTTCGAGGAATGTGAAAATATTGAGGATTTTTTTCTGTAAACCTTGTTTCGTACATTTCAGAGATGTTTACTGATTCAAAAAATGAAGTTTCATCATCAAAAAAATTCGAGTGATCTTTAACCTTTATGTGAATATCAACATCGCTTAAAATTGGAACATAATCAATAAAGCTTTCCCATTTCTTTGTAGCAGAACCTTTACTATAGGCATATTCTATTGTTTCTGAATAATGTTCTTCAAAAATCTCTTTCCAGGTTTCTAAGCAGAGCTCAACTTCCTTTCTAGCTTGTTTCATATATTCAGAATATTCACTCATCGTTAGTATGAATAATACTCACACTATATATTTTATTCGAAGAACCACAAAAATAGAGATAAAAGCATGTTTTTAAATGTTTAAATATTATTTTCTATATTAATAACTTGGGTTTGTTTAATGAGCACTGAGAGAGAGAAAGGCGATGAGTTTTTTACACAATTTAAGTT
Organism: Candidatus Heimdallarchaeota archaeon; assembly: GCA_016840095.1. Lineage (GTDB taxonomy): Archaea > Asgardarchaeota > Heimdallarchaeia > Heimdallarchaeales > Heimdallarchaeaceae > UBA460. The sequence goes on along the minus strand of JAEOSZ010000055.1, from coordinate 52,727 downwards.
TCTCGAAGCCTATCGATGGTACCTCAAGGCTCGAGAAGTATTATTTCTATCAGGGAAGGAAGACGAACTGAGAGATATAGAAATCAAGATTGCTAGATGTTGTGCTCTTTTGGGATCAAAAGCAGAATCCATTGATATTCTGGAAGAATTAGCAGAACAAACAAAAGAGAGAATTCTAGTTGAGGAGTACTATCTAGTTATTTTAGAATTAACGGCAACTTTGTTTGCTTATGGAGACTATGATCAAGGTAAGAAATGGTTAGAAGAACTAGAAGAAGACCAAATTTCAGAAGAGACTCCTATGATCTTTTTTAGATACTGGCAAACTAAAGCTCAACTCAAAATCGTTTATCACCAATTAGAAGATGCAAGAGAGATTGTTCATTTCTTAATGAAGAAAGCAAAGGATAAAGGAAATGAACCTTATTTCTATGAACTCCAAGTTTTAGAAGCTCAAATAGATGCAGAAGAAGGAGATGTCCTTAAAGCTTATTCTAGTGTAGATGAAGCTTTCAAATACTTCAAAGATTCTCCTTTTGAAAGATCAGCATTTGAGAAGAAAATTATCCTTTCTCAATTTGTTTCTGAACCAGAAGAAACTATTGATTTGATGGATGAATATCTAGAAAGGTATCAACCCGATGATTTCCATCCGTTAATCTTTAACACTCAACGTGTGGAGTTAGAACTTCGATCAGAGAGAATCACTCCAGAAGAAGCTGTTGAAAAAGGAGAAAGACTAATATTAACAGCTGAAAGTATTGAACACCTAGAATTAACAGCAAAAATCAGAAGATTAATGGCTGGTCTTTATCAATCCACAGGTAAACCAACTGAATCTTACGAATCTTTTGAACAAGCAAAACAATACTTTGTAAATCAAAAATTAGAATATGAAGAAGCAGTCACGATATTTATTTACTTACCTGCTCTACTACAGTTCCACTCAGCAAGATTATTAGGTTTAACTGGGTATCTTGGTGGACCAAGAGGAAAAGATTCTTCAAAACTTGATAAGTTAGATATTCCAATAGAAATTGAAAGAATCAAAGATATCTTTGAAAAATACGATGATGAAGTTAGAGCAAAAATGGCTTCTTTTTTTCAACTATCTTACAAGATATCATCAATTGGTGTTGGTACTGATTTGAAGAGCTCAATAAATGAGATCAGTGATATCTATCAATGGATGCTAGATAAGGGAGAACTTCATTACTCTGAGATGATTGGTCAGTTTCTTGAATTAGTAAAACAATTTAGATAAGTGAGGAGTATGAAAAGATTTAATCCAAACGACAGAGTACAAACATATGCTCCAATGCACGAGTTCCTTAATCTTCTAAGTAAAGAAACAGAAGATGAAATCGAAGAAGGAAAATATGACTCAATTATCATAGATTCCCCAACATCTAGAAACCAGAAAAACATAAAAAAGAAACTTCCAGATCCAATAGAGAGACTCTTAACATTAACAATTACTGCAAAATATATGACAGATAATAGTAGAACTGATGAAAGAAATATCCTTTTTACGCTGGCTAGAATACCTCAATTCCTCTTTCCAAATTTCACACAAGATAATGTGTCTCTCTATTCTCAAGCAGATTTGGAAGAAGTCTTGAAATTCATAAATAGTTTTTCTGCAAACCTTCCTCAACACTCTCCAAGATATGATAATAGGATTACAATCTTACTGAAGATCGAGTTTTATATTAATTCTTATCTTTACTTCTGTAAATCAATGATAGAAAAAAGATTTCCTTATGGTAAGGACTATTACAATTTCATTAGTTTTCTTATTCACGAATTTTACACTATCTTAAAACCACAAATAGATGTTATTCAAAAAGAAGTACAACAAACACTTAGCATATTGAGCAATTTTCTTGATTATACTACAGTAGTTTATTTCTTTGACCACTTTCCAGAACAAGTTAGCAAAATATTTTTCCTACTTAATAATATGACAAGTCTAAAACTCTCTAATGAAGAAGTTAGTCTTATTTCCGAATTAGTAGAAGGCTCTATTCTAGTGAATAAAGAGAGCAAAAGCCAATTTATTTCAAAAACGAAGTAAAAGCTCTAATTTTTTAGAGGAGAATCATTAAAAAGTGTTTGAAGAATCGTATCTGCATGAAAGACAGTTTGATACAGATTCAAACCACTGTTTTAAATGAAGAAGAAGCAAAATCAATAGCTAAAACTATGATTACAGAGAAACTTTCTGTTTGTATTCAATTTTATCCAATACAAAGTGTCTATACTTGGAAAGGACAAGTAGAAGAAGCAAATGAATTTTTAGTTATCATAAAAGCAACAAAAGACAAATTTGAGAAAATCAAAGATAGATTAGCGGAAATTCATTCCTATGAGCTGCCACAGATTACTTCAATTAAGAATGATGACTTTCTCAATGAATATGGTAAATGGATTAACAAAGAAATTGAAGAGTGAATTCGCCCCTATTTTTAGAAAAGTAGAAAGAAGAATAGAACTAAAATACTAGTAGTTATCAAATCAGCACTTGAACTTAGCAAAGGATTAACTAGATTATCAGGATCCATTCCTAATCTAAAAGTAATGAAAGTTGCAGAAATAGCAATTAAACCAACTATGAAAAAAGAGAAGAAATTAGCAAAAATCAATAAACCTAATATTGAGCCATAAAGGCTGAAAGTAATTCCTTCAGGAAACATAGCTATTCCAAGTAAACTCATAATAGTTACGATGATTAGAGAAGCAGTTAAAATTCCAGATAAACTAATAGAGAATTCTTGCGTTTTTAGTGAACTTAATGATGGTTTCATAGTACCAAGATGTAGTTTAGTTGTGCTAGTATTAGCTAAAATTGAACTCTGACTTCCAACAGTACTTATTATAGCAGGATAGAACACTATTAGTATTGGTACTGACGAAAGAATAGTAGAAAATAAAGCTAGAACAGATCCTGTTCCAGCTGCAATTAAATTTGTTACTGTAAGTACCGGTAGTGTCTGAAAAATTCCTGATTTAACATATTTATTCTTTCCATATTTCACCAATAAGAATATGAACAAAGCAATGACAATAACAATAATCGGAATTCCAATGAAATAGTGCAGTTTTACAGTTGAATTCCATGGTCGATATAGCCAACATACAGCTGCAAAGATAAGTGTAATTAGAATATCATTTATTGAAGAAGTAACTGGATAAGCTAAGACATCTGGATCGCCTTTATTTCTGAAAATTAAGAAAGTTAGAAAGAAAGTAATAGCCATTGAAATAACAGCTGTAAATACAAAAGTTGTAAAAGTAATCGAGAATATCTTAAGTACATCAAGAAAGGTCAAATTAAGTTTTAGAAGGAAACCAAGAAGTGACGTAACGATACTAATAAGGATGGAATCATATAATGTTAATATCAGCATAAGGACAATCAAATGAATGAACCTCTCAGTATTATTCTTGAAAGTTGGTTTGATAGTTCCCAGATGAAGAGCAGTTCCAAGTTTTCCTGTAAGAACTCCATTAATATCTCCTCTAACAGTCAGAAGTAAAGGATAAATTAGAAAGATCCATGGAATAACTGAAGAAAGAGATTGTAAAAGTGTTGCAGCACTTCCTGCAACTAATCCACCAAAGTCAAAAACCATTCCACCCACTACTGATAGAGTAAATCCAGCAAAGATTGAAAATGTGGAACGGGTCTTTGACATGCTGATTAAAAATGGTCTAAATCTTAATAAAGCTAATGTTCAAGAAAAATTGAAAAAGAGAATTATTGTCAGTTTCTTAGAATTGACGAATACCTAACTTCTCCGTAACTTCTATTCTACGTTTAGCTAAAGCAAAAAAGTTTTCAGCTACTTTTATTGTCTTTTCTAACTTAGGATCTTGTTCAAACATCTGTTTGTAATGTTTTGAAATTGGGTTATTTGAAGCAGCGAGTTCCTTCCCCAATGTAGTTGCTTCATCATACTTATTATTCATCAACAAATAAGAAAAACGTAAATTGGGATTTATCTCAATATCTTCTTGTGGGATTAAGTCAAGATTCATAATTAATATCCAGGATAAAGTATCAAACATTTCTGGTGCTATCTTATCACATAATTGTTTCAAATCAACATATCTTTCATCGCGAACAGTACTCATTACAATCACACAGTTATCTAACTAAATTTGGCTGAGCTATTTATATCTTTTTACCTTAATTCTCAAAAAGTATTAAAAATAGAAAGACTAGTTTTTGACTGCCACTGCACAAACTATTTCATGTAAGAATATCAATTTTACATTCTCTTCTCCAAAAACATCAGCCACTTTGGATTTCAATTGATCTGGTAAGAATTGAAGTAATTCTCCAGAACCTGTTTTCGGTATGAATATTTGAAATCCATGAGTTAGTTCTCTAAGAGCATTCCAGAGATAACTCTCAAATTCTATTAATTCAAAAAATGCAGCTTTCCCACCTGGTTTTAGGATTCTGTGTACTTCTTTTAAATATTCTTTGGATTCTCTTTCTTTGAGAAATCCTAATGCTAGAACAGACATTACTCTATCTAACAAATCCATCTTTAGTGGAATATCATCTGGATTTGATTTAATATTTTGATAGTATGGTACAACAAGATCTTTTGCAAATGGGAGAAGTATGTTAAATCTGCTTTGTGTATCTTCATCTGTTGATTGTACACACTGATTGCACATTTCAGGTACTAGAAATTCAGGATTATTAGGACTTACAACAGCAAAATTCATCTCCCGAAGACATCCCATGTTTTTCACACATACCTCGTTGAGCATTCCCATTAATGGTCCTGCCATACCTTCAAATATTGAACTAATTCCCCAGAATAATGCTCTTCTAAGTTGAATTTGTCCAAGTTCTGTTATCTCAAGAAATGTTTTGTATCCTTGCCCAGGAATAGAATTAGTCAGTATCATCTCAGTCTTCTCTAATTTGTCAAATATGGCATAAAAGGAACTTTCAGGTTTGTTAGAAATACTTTCATGCTTATTTCTAAGAAGAGAGATCATTTCTCCCTTATAGACAGGTTCTAATGATTTATCTAAAATTTTTAAAATTTCTAACTCAATCCAATTAACAGAAAAAACAGTCATTATTCTTCTGTCTGATGTATCAACATCTATGGACATGAAATTGTTATCACCATTCTTGACCATTGTCACACCAATTATGATTTTTAGGAGTTTGTTATAAACCTTCTTTTATATATTACAATCTTAAAAGTATAAATATTTTGAAAAACGAAAAAAAACTAGTTAAAAGAAGAACCTAGTCTAATTTACTTTTGTCTTCTTTTACGAATGAATGCTATTACACCAATAGATAACAAACCTACTATAATCCAACTGAATTGAATAGGAGTTTCAACTATATAACCTAGAAATTCTAATTCTATTTCACTATCAATTTCATTTCCTACTTCAACACTAACGAAATGTTCGTAGTACTTTTTGGTTATTCCATCTGCTGGATCTATTTCAAATTCTACAAATAGAGTATAATCTCCTTCTTCAACTGTAAAATTAACATAGAACCAAGATCCTGTTCCATCTGTAACATTAAACAAGGTTGGATTATCTTCAAACTCTTCTCTGATAGAAATTGTGTGAGTTCCATTGTTTCTTTCAATATGCCAGAAGAGAGGAAATCCTTCTCCAGTGTACTTATTACCATCAACTTTGACACTAGCGTATACTTTTTGCAATTCTTCTTCAGATAAGGGTCCTGGATATAAATCATCTTTCAGTTTGACAGTAAAATTAGCACCTTCTGGAATATCTTCGTAGTAATCTACAGAACTAGTAACATTCCATGTAAAAGTACCATTTTTAATCATTTTATCTGAATAATAAAGTAGATCTGAATCTTGGGCAGAAATGGTGGAAGCCAAAAATGCAGACATCATTAAAACAACTAAGCTTAGTTTTAGTACTTTCTTCAAATATTTCACCATTGTTTTTAACGGATGAAATACCTACTGCATAGGTTTTTTTAAACTTTGCCTATTCGTCCTTTTTGTTTTTAGAGAAAAAAACACGAAATTGAGGTTATCTAAAGTTTTGATTCAAGATTCTGAATCATCTCTTGATCCTCAAGTTCTTTAGCTATTTCAATAGCTTTAGTGAAATATTCTTTTCCTTTATCTGTTTGAGTTGCAATTAAGATATTTCCTATTTTCTCATAAATACGCATAGAATCAAACTGATTGTTTAATTCTTCAAAAATTGAAATGATAGCCTGATAATCAGTAAGAGCCTTATTAGTATCATTCATTGCTTTAATATCAGCTGTAATTTCTTTAATTAAGCCTTCAAAATATGGATTGTTTCTTTTAGATGCGAGCTCGATTCCTCTACTTGCTTGTTTTTGAGCAGCTTTTACATTATTAGGAATTGCTCCTATTGCTAACTGATAATGCATATAAATTTGCACATTATAATAAAAGGATGCATCCTCCTCTTGCTGTGTTAGAAACTGGATATACTTTTCAAGTTTCTTTTCAAGTTTTTCATATCTCTTGTCGTTCTTTCCTTGTAGTGCAAGAATTTGAGAACCTAGATAGTTATAGAAAGCATTTCCATAATTCAATTCCTTCTGGTAATAATCACCTATAGATTCATAATGCTTTGAGTTTTCTAAGAGTTCAAATTCATTTAACATAGAAAGTTTCTCAATATCAAGAAGTGATTTGGCTACATCAACTTCCACTAAATCTTTAGTAACATATTTGAGTTGATCTTTCTTTATCCGTCGAACTATATCAGTTATTCCTGTAGAAGTATATATCTCGAAAATCTTCTTAGTTCCTGGTGTATCAACAAGAGGTTCAATTTTAGGTAGATTAAGGAAGTAAGTAGTTGCAAGTCCTTGTTTAAGTATTACTAGAACCTGTTTTATTGCTTTTTCAATTTCTTTAATCTCAGGTAAATCAGAAAACTCTTGTAATAATTTTCTTGCATCTGATAGATTCTGAAATGCAGTTTGATAATCTTCTTTGATATAGTTGATCAAACCTATTCTATATTTGATCAAACCTTGAGACTTTTTATCATCTGTTTTTTCAAAGTAAGCTAAACTTTCTGTATAGAGATTGTAAGCATTATCAATCTCAGATTTAAACATACAGTTGGCTAGTGAATAGGAATTTTCTGCATAATATTCATCCTCTCCAAGCTCTTCGGCTAATTCTCTAGCTTGGTTGAAGACAACAGCTGCATCTTTAAAATCAAAATGAATTAGATTGTCACCAAATCTAGAAAGACTTAACAAGTGTAGCTTTTTATCTTCTGATTTTCTAGCCTCACTCACAGATAGAAGAAAATACTCAGTTGCATCTTTATGCTTTGATTGAGAGGTAAGAAGAGAAGCAATGAGAGAAGCGATCTTAGAAGTAATGTAATGGGCATCTAAACGCCTTCCTTCATTAAGTAAATTAGCTGCTTCATTAAGTGCATCAGAAATGTTTCCTTCGCGAACTTTTGCTAGCAGAGCTTCAAATTTTTTCTCTAATTCTTTGGTCTCATCAATAATTTTGTCACCATAAGTGATGATAACATCGGATTCAGCAAGACCTGCATTCTGATCATCAGGGAGTTCCTCTAATCCTTCAAGATCAGACATGACTTCCATTTCTAAACTGAATTCATCCATTTTGTCAAGATCTTCATATTCTTCATCTTCAAGATCTTCGACACTTCGTTCCTCATCCATAGATTTCACAATAATATGTTCTAACAATGACAAGTGAAGATTACATTCTTATAGTTATCCCTAGTATTGAAGGAAAAATATATCTCCTAGGAGAGTTTTTTCAAGCTGTCTTCAAGCGAATTTTTCCACAAATCTAGATCTTTAACTTGCCAGGCGATAGAATCAACTTCGCCTACATTATTAGTAAACTCAATTTTTAACAAAGGTTTATTCTTTGTTTTTCCTAGATGCCATTTTGGTGTACTAATCCCATGAATGTGATCTAATAGTATGTGAAAATCTTTTTTTGGTACATACATTCCAAAAAAAATCTCTTCATCGGTCAAATATAATAAACCAAGTCCTCTTACTTGACCTCGACCTTTGGATTCTTGACCAAAATTGTTAGCAGGAGTAGGACCTAAAATGATATTTCTATACTTCATCTTCTCTAGAATAGCTCTCTTTCTTTTACCAAACATGGAACTTTCCCAATTCTCATCTCACATACAGCTCTTTAAAACTACTGAAACAAGATAACATATCAAATGGTTTGTATTTTAAATTACAAATTAATAGATATGTTTTTATAATTTTTCATACTTAACGTTCATTATGAACGAAACAGCTGTGATAATTAGAGGAGATATCATAGGTTCAAAAAAAATACCTAACAAAGGTGATTTTTGGAATAAGTTGGATAATGTAATAAAGGATGTGAATGAGGAGTTTAAGCAATATCTTGAATATGATATTGAAATCTTCAAGGGGGATGAAATAACTGCTATGGTTAAGAATCCAAGAAAAAAGGGAGATGAGGACCCTGTAAAGATCGCATATAAGATAGCTTCAAAGATGTTCGAATATCTCTCTCCTATCAAAATAAGGTTAGTTATCTCTGAGGGAGAGATTGATTCTCAAAGAAAAACCGATAAGTTGAATGAGAAAGATGGTGAAGTATTCTGGAATGCTTCTCAGACACTTCAAGATTTAAAGAAGTCTAAGAGATTCATTAGATTCTCCTTAAAGAATAGAGAGAAGAACCCCATGGCAAGTAGTATGGCGGATTTAATTACAGAACTCAAATATCAGTGGACTGAGACAGAAAAAGAGATTATTAGATTATATGAAACTCATAACAACCAAGAAAAGGTCGCAGATGAGCTTAAAACAACTCAACAATCAGTTTCAGATGGATTAAGAAGATCTAAACACAAAATTATCCGAGAAGCTGAAAAAGTACTAGTAGATTTTTTATAGACCTTTAGATAATAATCTTGTATGGCACTAATCGATTATTGGGTAGATGCTTTAATTATCTTGATAGGCTTTCTTTTGACTATGATTATAACTAATTATCTTGTTCAACTAACTATTTGGTATGTAGATAAATCAAGTCCAAAACCTGAGAAAAAAGACGAAGAAGAAGAAGAAGAAGAAGAAACTCCCGCAAAGAAACGTAAAAGAAGCAAAATTGGTTTCATAGTTGGACGATGTGAAAATATTCTGATTCTCACCTTTATGCTACTCAACCAAGTAACTGCACTTGTTGTAATTATAGGTATCAAAGGTTTAGTCAGGAGAGAGGATATAGAAAAGAAACCAGGATATTATTTAGTAGGTACTATAGTCAATTTAACTTTATCAATTCTTCTTGGATTACTGATCAAGGCATTTTTATTGAGATTTGGAATGATTTTATAATCAATTTATAATCATGCTTTCACTTTTTTCCTAATGAAGAAGGCAAATACACAAATTTTACTTCTCGTTCTACTTGAGAGATAACTATATTAGGATTCAAATGTATAATAAAGTAGATTAATTTTTTTTGCGTTTCGATTAGAGAATTAACACTATTGAATGGAAGTAGTGATTATGTCAGAGTGTAAGCATGAATGCGATAAATGTGGAGAAAAATGGGGATGTAATTTCCCGACTTACTCTGAACATCAGCACTATGAAGAAGTTGTGGAGCTAGGTTATTATTGTAACTCATTTTGTCCTAAATGCGATTCTGAAGAACGTCAAGATACAGAGGACATTTTTGATAAACTCCAAGTTACAGGATATGTAAAAAAGAAATAAACCAGCAATTCATGAATCAATCCAGTGCGAACCTGTTCTAAGAGAAGTTTTATATTTACACCAGTTTATATTTGCTTGTTTTCTATAAAATTTGCTAATTCTCGAATAGATATTAAATTCATTTATAAAACATATATAAACATTAATTCTTTTCAATGAAAAGATATTTAAATAATTATGCATATGTAGAATTGAAATCAATTCGAATGTTAGATTTAATAACAAATAACAAATAATGTGATTTGTTTTGCAAGATTTTGCTGAAGCTACTTAAAAACTTCAGAGATTAAACTCTTAAAAACTTAGAGTGGTTTGTAAAGTCTTGAAAATCTAAACATATCGAATACTACACACAAAAATTTACGGCATATTCTACACCTGAAGTAAATTCAAACATTAGAAGGAAGTTAATAAAATGATGAAATGCAAACATGAATGCCCTAGCTGCTATGAAGAATGGGAATGTGATTTTCCATTTAATTCTGAATTTTCAAATTTAGAAACAACCATGAATTTAGGTTATTACTGTAATGCTTGGTGTCCAAGTTGTGATTCAGAGAAGAGAGATAATATTGATGAATTATTTAATGGATCTTCCAAAACTGGATATCTTAAAGGATTAAGACATTATTCAATACTTAAAATATGAAAGGATTAATGGAGTAAATCATAGAAAGTTGAAAGTGATTAATCGATCAAATCCCACTTTCTACATCTGCTACCCCATCGAGCTATCAAAGTATCATTGCGTCTAATTTCAACTATTTCACAGATATTAGGACAGCCATCACATTCAAAACCGGAAGTTTTGAAATCCATTTCAGATATATCCCAACTTTGGAAATTAGATTTCTTAGGACGTTTAATATGGTCTTCTTGAGCAAGAATAGCAGAACCAATAGCTCCCATTACATCATAATGTTCTGGTACTATAATCTCTTGTTCTAGATACTTTTCAAAGGTTTCACGCATACCAATGTTAGCAGCTACTCCTCCCTGGAACATTATCGGGGATCTAATATCTTTGCCTTTCCCAACATTGTTCAGATAATTTCTGCCTAAAGCTTCACAAAGACCTTTGATTATATCTTTAGTTGGATGTCCTAATTGTTGTTTATGGATCATATCACTCTCTGCAAAAACTGTACATCTTCCAGCAATGGAAACAGCATTATCAGATTGTAAAGCTAAGTCCCCAAAATCTTCTATAGGTATTTCTAGTCTACTTGCTTGCATATCAAGAAAAGAACCAGTTCCAGCAGCGCAAACAGTATTCATTGCAAAATCAACAACTATACCATTACGAATTATGATGATCTTACTATCTTGTCCTCCAATTTCAATTACTGTTTGAACTTCAGGATTATAGTGCAGGGAAGCCAATGCATGAGCTGTAATTTCGTTTTTGACAATATCAGCACCAATTAAAACTCCAGTTAATCTTCTCGCACTTCCAGTTGATCCTGCACCAGATATGTCAAGATCTTCTCCAAGCTTTTCTCTCATTAACTTAATTCCTTTTTGAACAGAATTTACTGGCTTACCTTCTGTTCGGATATAAACAGATTCTTTTAATTCTTTTTCATTGTCTATTACTGCTAAATTAGTACTTATTGAACCTACATCAACACCAAGAAAATACTTCTCTTTACTGATAGTCATTCATTCAACTCCTTATTTCTAAAAACCATTTACATCATTCCTTTTACGTTCTAGAAGATCAACAAATGCTTCTAGTCTAGTTTGAATACCTGCTTCTCCTGTATGTTCATCTAGAACAAGAGATAGAACAGGCATATCGTGTTCTTTGCTTACTTGTGGTAAAATGCTTCTTGAGATTATCTCAGGCATACAAGTAAAAGGATACAAGTGAATAACTCCATCCCATCCTTTTTCTTTGTACTCAACAACAGCTCCCAGAGATTCTCTGGTTTTCCCTCCAAGGGGATATCTCACATAAGGTTTTGCATGCTTTATACAAGCCTTATAATGCCATTTCTTGAAAGGATTCATTCTTTGACCTAAATCAATCCATCTTGTGAATGTAATTGGTGTTTCAGTGATAACACCTATATCGTTTAATCTTCTCATTATATCAAGATTGATAGCAGGTTCAACAACTGCGTATAATTCACCAACAACACCTACCTTCAAAGGTCTAAGTTCCTCATCAATTTCAACTTCATCAGCAAAAGTCTTTTTAATAATCTCAGGTAGCTTTCGAATATTCTTCATTCCGTCAGTCTCAACAACTTGTCTGTAAAGTTTATGAGCAACTTTGTATGCAACTCCTTTTTCTATTTCAACAGCTCCATAAGTATAAAGTGTTTTATCTATTTGGTCAATATATCTATTCTTAATCCATCCAACTCTGAATGCTTGAAAAGCCTGAACAGCATTGACATTACTTGCTAGTTTTTTGAAACTAGTAAAGAATTCAACTTTATTATACCAATCAAGTACAATTAAATCAAACTCATATCCTAAATCATCGAGAATAATTTGATAAAGAGGTGAATAGTAACCAAGTCTACAATAATCAACAAAGACTGTTGATACAATCTCATAAGCTCCTTGTTCAATAACTTCAATTATAGAACCAAGTAGCATTTTGAAGGGAGTACAAACAAATTCTGAAGAATGTTGAGAGCCAAGCTGTTTTGTTCTATATGTCGGTTCATTAGGAACTATAACATCATCTCTTTTCATTCCTTTTGCAATTGATTCAAACACATAAGTAAAGGTTCCAACATATGGGAAAGATAATGGCATTTCTTTTTCTCCTCCTAAATGTGTGCTTTCATCGTTAGAAGAATCGCTTGATCATCAATACTTCTTCGTAACATGTCAACAAATGCTTCTATTCTAGTCCTCATTCCAGCTTCTGCTGTCAACTCATCAAAAACAAGTTGTAAAAGAGGAATTGCAGAATCTCTTTTTGAAAATCTAGCAGCTATTTCTCCGGCTATGGAATCTGGACCGCAACTAAAAATTAGAAGATGAACAATTCCATCTACAGTTTTACTTTCAAGAAAATGCATTATTGTACCTAGTATTTCTCTTTCAAAATCAAAGTAAAGATCATATTCTAGCTTAGCCATTTGTTTCTCTATCAATTTTCTAGGCATTTGTTCAGAAGTAATTATATCTACCCCATAACCTTGAAGAATTGATCGAATGTTTAATGATGAGTAAGGATCATTCAAAACGTAAGAATGACCAACCAAAGCAATTTTCAATTGTTTTTCATTTTCAGCGTAAATTGGAAAATCATTCAAAATTACTTCAGATTTTTCCCATTTGCTTAGAGTTTCCTCATCTATAACAACTAATTTATCATGAAGTTTCTGAGCTTTGAAAGCTCGTCTAATAGCTCTTATTCTTACAAAAGGATTCTTTGTTATAATTTTCCCTAATTTAAAGGATTTATACAAAAGGCCTATTCTGGTATTTTTATCCATACCTCTGTTATAATGTGGCATTAATATCTCAGGTAATTCAGGAACCATTGATCTAAGGACTTCTGCTAAGCCTATGAATTTTGGACATCCAACAAGGTTCTTCTTACGACCACCGAATCTAGGAACAAATAAGTAATCGACCTTATCTTTTAATGCTATGGCATGACCGAAGTATAGTTTTGTTGAATAGCAATCCTCGTCAGGTGCAAGACTTAATGCTTCAGCTTTTATTTTTTTTGTTGTTTCCGGGGAGATGATAACTTCAGCTCCAAGTTCTTCAAAGTAGGTTATCCATAAATCAGAAAATTTATAGAAAAGCAAAGCTCTTGGAATTCCGATTCTAATCCTTTGTTCTTGATTTCTCAACACCCTTCACCACAACAGTAAAGTGATATATCAAAGAATAGGTATCATAGGGAAATTTAAAAACGTTTTGTGCAAATTTTAAAGTTAATCTTCAATTGTCTTCTCTATCATTGAAATCTCATAATCCAGAGCATCTTGATTAGTTGGTCTCTCATAACAATCATATTCAGCTCCTTCAGGAGGAGACAGCTCTAACTTATACTTTTACTTTAAATGAAGGAAAAGAAAAAAAAAAAAGAATAGGAAAGGATCAATACAAGTAGTTATTTGGTAATGTTATATCATGGAAGTTAGAATATTGGAATATGTGATGAACTTCATAAACTGGATATGGAGTATAAAGTGCATGATAATCTAGAAAGACTGTTCTATCTATGATTGAATTCCATTCTTTTCTTAAGTCTGCATCTTTGAAAACTCGACCTTTTAAGCAATTGAAGGTTAATGCTTCTGTTCTCATTGAAGGAACTGGTCCCCATTCATCAGAACTAGGGGTTTCAAATTGAACAAAGACAGAGAAGTATTGCTTAATGTAATATCGTTTTTCAGTTATGTGGAACAAATCTACCATTTTATCTATAAATTCTTCATCCATCATCAAAGTAGGATCTTCTATTGCTTCCCAAAACATACTCCACATAATGTCTGTACATGTCATTAGTTTTTTATCTGTATGAGTCAAAGCAAAATAGTTCAGTATCAAGCTTAATTGAGCAAGATCAAGAATATTTAGATTTTTAGGGAGAGTCATATAGGGGCCATAAAGCATATCATAATCTTTTGAACCATGAGCATATCCAATCCATTCTTCAAAAGTTACATAAATAGGATTTACTGTTAATCCTAAGCTTTCAGTTTTAGTGATCATTTCATCAATTACAACTTGTTTTTCAGGAGTCTCGAGCCATATAACAAAATCAACTTCAGTACAGTCACCTGCAGAAGCAATATAGCCTACAGGTATCATAGTAATACCAACTAAGCTGATTAAAACCAAACCAATTACTAGTTTTTTGTTCATTTTTTTCACCTTTGGAACCACAAGGATTCCATTGAATGAAGGAGAAATTCATTGCATAAATCATATACGTGAAATTAAATAGTAAAACCAAAATGCAACTATGTGAAACTTAAATTTGAAAAGCCTTCAAACTCTTTTATCTAGAATTTATCATGTTCTGTAAATCTGGAAAACAGATTAAATGCATTACATAATTGCTTGAAAAACTCCTAACTGCTCTCTGAAATTCTAAGATATTTTTCCAAAATATCTAATTTCATTAAGTATGCAGAAGATTTTTATATTTTTCAAACACAAGTAGGATTTAAGTTGACTATTATGGCTTCAAATAGGAGAAAACAAATAATCATTTCATTTCTGTTATCAGTTGTTATTTTTTCATCAACAGTTAATGCTCAAGATGTTGCGAAAGCAGATAGTGTAATATGGCTAAATCTAGTTTTGAAAACAAATGGAGGAGGTATTAGACCTGATGTAGCTCTCTATGTATCAGAATATCTTGAAGACATAGGAATAGATGTTACAATAGTTATAGAGGAATGGTCAGTTTTTGATCATACTATAAGATATACACATGATTTTGATTTAGCTATAGCTAGTATAACTGGATTGGGGGAAACTCCTGATTTCTATCATGTATTCTCAGGAAATGGTTTAGCGAATTACTTTGGAATAAGAAACGATATTCCATACGGGGATATAAATGAAGAAATGCTTCTAGAAGGAATAAAGATAATGGATCCAGAAGAAAGACAGCAGCTTTACTATGATTGGCAGAAGTTAATGAATGACAAGATTATTCCAATTGTGCCATTGTTTGCCGCCTATTCCTATTTGACAACATGGTCAAATACTCAGGGATTCAATGAAAGATGGGGATTTCTAGATAGCCTACCTTACATGAGTTTTGATGGGTTACACGAAGGTCAAACATCAACAAGTGAATTCAATATAGCAGCTTACTGGGATTTTTTGAATCCTTTATACTATCATCTTCTTTCTGGTGACAACAAGTTCATTCTAGAATTACTACATGAATCAATGATTCAGTGGAGTCCTGATCAAATACAAGTTAAAACAGGATTGATTAATGATTGGATAAAGATAGATGATAATCACTTTAAGTTTTTTATTCGAGATAATGTTTATTGGAATCCAAGCTATGATTGTACTAGTAGAGATTATCTTTCTCCACCGTTATCATCAATTCCTGAAGGAGAATTGATGCTTGGTTTAAAGAATGGTGAATTTAGTAATGGTACTAATCAGAAAGTGACAGCAAAAGATGCTGTCTTTACTTTACTAGCAATAGGGAATCCACTGATAAGTTATATTCCTGGTTTTATGCAATTTATCTCTGATATTTATGTAGACCCTAGTGATGAATTAGCTTTTCACATTCATATAGATAATAATCCTGAAACCCCAGAATTAGAAACTAATGCCGAGGTTTGGAGAAGACTTACTGAAAGAATTATGCCTGAATTCTTTCTGAATTCTACAAATCCGATGGTTTCAGAAACACTAGGAGGAGTTCAAACAGTTGGATTATACCCAGAAATGTTAGATACACCTCAATGGTTAATCTATCTAACTTCTGCATTTAGTTGTGGCAAGTTTATGCTTGACTATCATGATCCTGGGAACATTACAGTTTTTCAGAGAAGTCCATACTGGTTTGGAGTTGGGGCAATTGACGGAGCAACAGATCTCGAACCTTTTGTGCAAACTTTGAATGTCCATGCTATTTCAGATGAATCTATCGAATTTGCATTATTTAAAAACGGTAGTTTGGATTTCGCTGTTCTTAACAAATTCCCTGAAGATAGAAGAGTTATGGAGGAAGATCCGCGATACAATGTTGTAAAGGTACTAGGAGACAATATTCATTTTGTAGGTTTTAATCTTAGAAGACCATTTATTGGAGGAGCTTCAAACTATGTCTTTAATCAAGAAGAAGGAAAGAAAGATTATACACTTGCTTGTTCTCTTAGAAAAGCAATCAGCTATGCCATTGATAGTGTAGAAATAAATGATGATCTTTATTACGGAGAAAATCTTTTAGCTAATAGTACGATGTATCCTTTCACTTCCTACTATTACTGTGATGATGTAGTAAAGTATCCTAGAGATCTATGTCTAGCTAATGATTGGTTACCAAAAAAGGATTATTTTCCAGATATTACAGTTACAGCAAAAAATCATGATAAACTAGGTAAGGATATAATTGTAACAGCTGAATACAAAAATCAAAATATCGTTTCCTCAATGTTGAATTACCAAGTTAATGATGCTCTGTGGTCAAATGAAACAATGACAAATGAAGCAGAAAATACGTATGAATATAACATAGGAAAGGACTTTGATGAAGGAGATTCTGTCAAATTTTTCATGCAATTACAGAACTCGAATGGTTTAACTTACAACAGTCAAAACTATTCTTTCATTGTAGGAACTGAAAATCCTATCCTGAAGACTTCATTCCAGAAGTCAACAGCTATCTTTAGCTCATTGTTACTAATTGCTTTAGTTCTTGGAAGAATTAGAAAACGTAGAATTGTAGACAGAAATCTATAATTCTTCTTTTTTTATCCATCTAACAGCTTTTAGTTTGATTGTATTAGTAAGATCATTAAAGATTGAAGATTGTGTAAATGCAATACTTCTGTTAATAGATGTATTTAGTAAATAGTTGAAAGGATCTTCTTCTAGACAGTATAAATCCTCAGAACTGGAAGGTCCATCAATAGAATAATTCCCACTGATTCTATCACTCCAGAAATTCCCCTCTTTAGTTACATTGTCATACCATAAATTATCATTTCCTTCGTCATAACCTTGACTAGTTCCTGCAAGATTATTTCCAATGAAGCTATTATGATGAATAGAATTATTGATTGATGATCCATTTAATATGAGACCATATCCATCAGAGTTTTGGACCAAATTATTTGATAAAATAGACAACTCAGTATTACTAAAACCAATACCTATATCGTTTTCACTCAAAACATTCTTCTTGATTGTACAATTTGAACCTTCATGAATTTCTATTGCATAACTTGAGCTATATGAAAACAGGTTTGAGGAAATATTCATATTATGGGAACTTTCAATCCAACACCCTCCATAATTACTTATACCTTCATTTCGAAGAACAGAGATATTTTCCGAGCTGTAACAATATATTGAGTAACCAAAGAAAAGACTATTTGGAGAATAGAGAGCTTCGTAATATCCAGTGTGATTATAGATTAAATTATCTGAGATAAAGCTATTAGAATCACTTTCTAGAAAGATTCCATTACCTATATTGGAGTCAACTAAATTGTTCGTTATATTACAGTGTGAAGAATATTGAAGTACAATCCCATGACTCTCTCTCTTATACCAATTCCTATTTCTTAAGCAAAAATTATTTGAAATGATTGAATTAGGACAACCTGTTGCTAAAATTCCAATGTGATAATTATCTTCGCAAAGATTGCTTGAGATATTGGTTGAACTTGATGCAGTTACTTGAATTCCATTTCTTCTGTTTGAACTACAATTATTATTCTCTATCAGCGTTAGGGAAGATTGAAAAACATAAATTCCAGCACCTTGAATCTGATTTTCGTTTTTAATACAAGTATTATTGATTATATTGCAAGCTTCTGTGTTTTCTACTTTAATGCCATAGAAATTATTTTTATAACAATAATTATTCGATATGTTACAGAAAGAAGAATCTGTTACAATTATTCCTCCTCCTGAGGTTTCACCATTATTAGAGCAGCTGTTATTGAAAACAATTAAATTCTCTGAATTTGATATCCATATTCCAACTTCATTGTTTTCACAGATATTTTCTGTAATTACAGCTGTTCCATCAGCTATGTTATCTATATAGATACCATATTCATTTGAGGCTAGATAACAATTCTTAATGACAAAATGTTTGAATGTGTTTCTGATATAGATACTATACTTGAAATCAGTAATAATCTCAAGATTTTCTATAAGATATGGATTCTCTTGGCTTCCATCCCCTGAGAATTCAAAATTCTTGAAATCGTCATCTTTCCAAATTATTATTGGCTCATGCTTGATTCGTTGATCTTTGGGTTTGAAAACAATATAAATAGGAATAAATGTAGATAGGAATATAAGAATCACTACACTAATAGTAAGTACTGTTTTCCTATTTATCTTCACTTTTCTTCATCTCCATATTGTTTTTTGACTCTTTTGAGAAATCGGGTTGAGAAAATTTTTCAGAAAATTGCAACTTTTCAGCAACTAATTTTTCTGCTACTTTCTGACCTTTTTTGGTTAAACTCACTTTGAATTCTCTTCCCCATTTCTCTTTTGCGATTAAACCATTCTCCTCTAAAGGTGTAAGATTCCTTGAAACTTTAGATTTTGTAAAATCAGTTATGGCAATTAATTGTTGTTGAGTAATTTTACCTTTGCTTTCATCTATCAATCTTAATAATAATTCTTGATTCTTTGTAAGGTATATTTTTTCTATTTCTTCCTCCAGAATCTGTGTACCTCTTTTCATCCAGAAATAAACAATACATCCACCTAGAAGCATACCAAGTATTGGTCCAACAAAATATGCCCAGATGTAATTAGAAGGATAAAAAGGTTCATCAAAAAAGATGATGAATTCTAAGGTAGTTTGTGCCAGTAGATTCTCACGTTCCCAGTAAAGATGCAAACGCTTCCCAGATACCTCATGGTCATAATCCTCTGGCGTTACAGGAATGAGTATGTCCTCATGTATAAAACATCCAATTGGTAATCTTAGGAAAGTGGAATGATACTCAGTATAATAGCTGAAATTCTGCTTGAATTGGAAGATAAAATAAGATGGTTTTCCAGAAACTTCAGGAAGTTCTATAGGCAAATTATAACTCAGTAGGATAGTAATTTCTTCACTTGTATTCAATTGAGATAATAAATCAATACTTATCAAATTCGTATCATTAACAAACACAAAAGGAAGTTGATACCCTTCAACATAATTGGAAATAATAAGACTTTCATATGTTAAGTTCTGAGGATTAGGTTGACTAAATGTTATATTTAGTGAATCAGTATCATTTTGATTGTTACGCAAGGTAATTGTTTCATCAATTGTTATGTTATCAATAGATTCAATATCAATCAGTGTTTCATGATTAGTTACGGTAAAATCACCAAGAGAAAGAAATGGTCTATCTGTATTAACTAAGTTTTTACTAGATTTAATAACACTGTAATCTCCACTAGAATTGCACAGACAAATTGATGAGATAATTAGAGTGAAGAATATAAGTCTAATTAACTTAGTTCGTTGTTTCAACAAAAAACATTGCTTAAACTGTCTTAAAAGAATTTCCCAGTTTTTAGGAGTCAATTAGTATTATAACACTCTAATAATACCCTTTTTCTTGTAGATTTTTGCAGAATTTATTAATTTTCTCCCTTATTCTTCTTGAAAAATCTTGAAATACTTTTTTTCTTCGTAACACTCATACCAAAAATGAATCTAAAAAGGTTAAACTCTCTAATTATGAGAAGCAGAATTACAATTGCAGCAAGAGAAATTATGAAGATAATAAGTAACTCACTGATAACTAGAAATTCAAATTGAACAACATAGAATCCAACTATTCCTAGAACAACAAAGTGAATAATGTAGAAAGGTAAAACTAGTTCGTTCAGTTTTTTCACAGCTTTACTCTCCTTGTTCAGATATTTATTACCTAGATAAAGAATAACTATTAACCAACTCCAAGCAAAAATCACTCTTGCTAAAAGGAATGGAATCTTAACAGTTGTAAGTCCTAAAGTTAACCAGATTTCATCAAAATAGTAATGGTTCATTAGAATAAGAGCTATTGTTGAGAGTACTCCCGCAGATAAAGCAATTATTCGATTCTTTTTTACTGCTTTTCTAAATTGTTGATCATATGCAAGGATATATCCGAAGAACAAATAGAAAATGTATGTAAAGAAATCCCAACCTCCAAATCTTGGGATTTCATAAAGAAAAAGACTATGTACTATTTCCATTAAATAAACTGGTATTATGAATAGGTATATTGTTCCTGGTTTTGTGAAGAACGAAGCAAATTTAGCAAATCCTGTTCTGTATTTATCTTTTCTTAAATGTGAAAATAAATTGACTGTTATTAAACTGAAAATGAATAAAATCACTAAGAACCAAAGGTGATGTCCAAAAACTGAGAAAGCTCCTCCATCAAAACCATAGATTCCATCGAAGTAACGAGGATAGAATTGAGCAAAGGATAAGGAAATTAGTTCTTTATTAGTCCATTCTAAATACACAAGAACTGATACATAGGTAAACATTCCAATTAAGTATGGAATGATTAATCTCACGAATCTTAAAAGAACATATTTTCTCAGTTTGATTTCTCTTTTTTCCATATACCCTAGTGCATAAAACATACTCATCCCTGCGATGATAAAAAAGAGAGGAAGGCCTATAGCTGTTAGAAATGAAGTATTTGCAGATAATTTATGATTTGCAATTGGTATTGAAAAAGGTTCTACAAAGTTAAGAGGATCATTCTTAATATTAATTGGATCAGCATCAAAGAATTTTGTACAATGATAAATAAAAACCAGAAAGATTGTAATAACTCTGAACCAATCTAAATCATAACGTCTTTCTAACTCAGTAAAGGTTGAACTTCTCTTTGAAGTAGGATTATCAGACATTTTGATTATTTCCTTTTTCTTTCTTGTTAAACCTCAGTATTCCTTTTTTCCACCTCATCCCAAAGATAAATCTCAGTGGATTGATGTATTTGATAGGAATTAAAAGAACAACACATGCTACAAATGCTGTTAATAAAAGAATAACGAATTTAGCAAGGAAGTGTATATTTAATTGAACAATGAAGAATGCCGCTACTACAATTATAGTTTGATGCATAACATAAAAAGGCAAGACGAGTTCATTTAGGAACTTTCTAGCTTTATTATTGCGGTCTAGAAATTTACTACCAAAAGCTAAGAGCAGTAATAACATACACCAGCTATAAATTGTTCCAAGTATCCAGAAAACTACTTGAGCCATAGTTGGACTAAGATTGAAGCTATCCTGTAAAATCAAAGGGACTGTGCATCCAACTACTACTATAAGAACTGGAATAGCATGCTTTTGAATGGTTTTTCGAAACTTAATATTTGAAGCAAAAATATAACCATAAACAAAAAACAACAGGTGTGAAAAGATATTCCAACCGCCTAGATTATAGATATAAGAACCTGTTAAGAAATTTCCTACTTCTATTAAGATGATTGGTATTGGAAAAAGAAATAGCATTCCTGGTTTAGTTAAGAAATTTGTGAATTTATCGAGTTTATCTAGATTTTTATCTTTACTATAATATACAGCCAAAGGTAAGGTGACTAATGAGAGAACAAGAAGTAGTGCTAAAAACCACAAATGTAATCCAAAAAAATCAAAATTCCCACCGTATGCATATGTTCCATTGTAATAAGTTGGATAGAATTGGGAGAAAGAACCAATAAAATCCCCATGATTAACTCTCTCTAAATAAACTTGAAGAGGTATATGTGTAAATAAACCAATAGCGAATGGAACAAGTAATCTAATTATTCTAAATAAGGCAAATTGCCCACCTTTGACTTTTCTTAAAGCATAGAAAGTAGCCATACCAGCAATAATGAAAAATATTGGCATTCCAGCTCCTCCAAGAAAATACATGATTATTGTCATTCCTTCACTCTGAACTAAGTTATTGATATGCCAATCCATGAGATCAAAAGGTCTTATACAATGAAAAAGAAATACGAGTAATATTGCAATAATTCTTAACCAATCAATGTCATATCTTCTATCAAAAGAACGGTTTACTTCTTGTGAAGTAGATACATCTACCATTTGTGTAAGCAGAGTTCAATGAATTTAAGTATTTTGGGCACAAAACATAGAGTAAGGAAACCAATGTTTAAGCAACCTTCTCGCTCTTATTTCTAGACCACAATCCCTTTTTCCAGCGCATTCCAAACAAGAATCTCAAAAGGTTAATGTACTTAATAATCATCAACAATGTAACAATTATAGCAGAGGATCCAGAGAGGATTATGAGATATTTTATACCTGTGGATAAAGATAAAGGAATAACATAGTATCCAACAATTAGTAAAACAGTTTGGTGCAAAATATAAAATGGTAAAACTAGTTCGTTCAAGAATTTTCTAGCCTTATTGTCTTTGTTGAAGTACTTGCTACCTAATCCTAATAGTAAAATTACTACGCTCCAACCAAAAAGAGGGTTCAAAATAAAATATACATTCTTCAAAGGATGATAACCTGCCATTTCATAGATATCATAATTCAGAAATAGAATTGGAGCTAAGACTGCTGCTGTAGTAATAACTAAGATTAAAGCAGGTATAATCTGTTTTTCAATAGATTCCTTGAATTTATTATCAGTCGCGATGATGTAACCAAAGAGGTAGAAGAGGATGAAGGTATACATAGTATAACCACCCACTCTAGGAATAATACTTCCGATTGCTAGATTCAGATATTCAAACAGAATGACTGGAATAACTAAAGTAAAAATCACTCCTGGTTTTCTTAGGAAAGAAGTTGTTTTTTGTAAGCCTTTCTGAGCTTCCTCTTTTCTTAATAGAACAAAAGGAATGATAAGAAGTAATGAGCAAAGAAATAGGATGATTAAGAACCACAAGTGAGTACCAAATACTGGGAAGTAGCCAGTTCCAAATTCGTATATTCCGTCAAACAACTGACCTCTATAAAATTGAAAGAAACTAGTAGAAATAGATTCAGTAAGACTAGAGGCAAGATATATTTGTAAAGGAATGTGGGTGAAAATACCTATAACAAATGGAACTAGTAGTCTAATTGCTCTCAAAGCTGTGAATTTTCCTGGGGAAACGAAATTCAATGCATAGAAAGTCGACATACCTGATATTACAAAAAATAAAGGTAAAACAAACGCAGTTCCAAATGACATAACGCCTGATAAATAACGACTTGTCTCAGCATTAGTCATATACCATGTGTTGCTAAAAAACAGAGTAGAGTGATAGATAAAAACAAGAAAGATTGAGCAAATTCTCAGCCAATCTAAATCATAACGTCTTTCAAAGTGGTTTTTGGCTCCTTTCATCTCTGACATAAATGTCACATATGTTGTTTGAGAACAATTAAGCCTTTATAAATTTTTCAAGAAAGATTAAAGAACACTATTCAAACATTTGCTTATGAATGATTTAGCTATACAGATTCAAGATATAACGAAAATCTATAGCTCAAACAATGTCAGAGCTGTAGATTCGTTAGATCTAGAAATCTATAAAGGAGAGATTTTTGGACTACTTGGTCCAAATGGGGCGGGAAAAACGACTCTGATTCGAATGATTGTAGGATTATTAAAATCAACTTCAGGTCATATTTTGTTTGATGGAGAGGAACTCAGTGTCAATTCTACTAAATGGAAATATCATATAGGTTACGTACCTCAAGAAGCAGCTTTCTGGAAGAATTTAACTGTATATGAAAATCTCAATGTTATTGGAACCACATATAATATTCCTAATAAGGAGCTAAAAGAGAGAATTAACCATATTTTAGAAGGTTTATATCTTGTAGAACACAAGAAGAAATTGGCATCTAAGCTCTCTGGTGGTATGCAAAGAAGACTCAATCTTGCAATGGGGATGGTTCATGATCCTCAAATTCTAATGCTTGATGAGGTCTTTGTTGGTCTAGATCCACAAACTAGGAATTATCTCTACGATTACTTGAGAGATTTCGCATCTAAAGACAATAAAACTATCATTATAACTAGTCATCTAATGGAGATAGTTGATGCACTTTCTGATAGAGTAGGTATTCTTGACTTAGGCAAGATGCTTGCTGTAGACACACCTGAAAATCTCAAGAATACTCATGGTAAAGGAGACATTCTTGAAATAGAAGTTGATAAGGAATATGATAAGAATTTGATTACAAAGGTTGAGAAATCAGCAAAGGATTTAGTAGTGGAAAAGAATGAGCAATTTATAATTGTAAAAACATTAAATGCAATAGCAAAAATACCTGAAATCTTGAACGCAATTGAAGATGAAGGATTTACTGCAGTTGATGTAAAGCTGACAAAGCAATCTTTGGAGACTGTTTTCATAAGTCTTACAGGAAAGGAGTTGCGAGGTGATTAGAATGGAAGAAAAGAGTGAGAATCAAAGTAAATTCATTGCTTTTACTAAAAAGCTAGGATTTGAGTTCAGAACTACTTATAAAATTGGATTAAAATACATTAAAGAAATATTCCGTTCAAAGCTCTTCATCATTATAGCTGTAGCAATGCCAGCAATTCTTATGATATTTATGGGAGTAGCTTTTGGAGGAGCAACACCTACAGTAGAATCTTATAATCTTCTTGTAATCAATGATGATATAGGCTATACAAACGCTACTACAACTTATGAATTTGGGGAAGCTCTAATGAACACATTGGGAAATATTACTTATCCTGCGGAAGAAGGGCAAGAACCTATAAATATCTTCTATGTCTTTGACTACCCTGAATACAATCAATCCCTAGAAGATTGGTTAATAAACGAAGAACATGAAGTTCATTTGACATTAATAATACCAACAAATTTCAGTGAAGTTATATTCAACTTTGATAATGATGTTACTTTAACAGTTGTAGGAGATCCTGTTAAGGGAACATATCAAAGTGCATTCTCAGCATTCACAACTGTCTATAATGAATTTGTAGATGCAACAAGATTAAGTCTAGGTGATACAACAGGTGAAAGTATTATTGTTCAGAACTTCATTGGAATTACCGATACTTCAGTTTTTGATTTAATGGTTCCTGGTATTGTGATTATTGGCATTGTTCTGAACATAGTATTTGTAGCTTCTACTTTTACTGAAGAATACGAGTTGAAAACACTAGAAAAACTCCAACTAACTCCAACAAGAGCAATTCATCTTATTGGTGGAATGTCACTTGCACAATTATTAGTATCACTAGTTCAAATAGTTGTCTTATTTGCACTCTCACTTGCATTTGGATATAATGCAGTAGGATCATTTGTTCTCGCAGGTTTCATCACATGGATTATGTCCTTATCTATGTTAGGAATTGGAATGATGATAGCAGCATTTGCGAAGACAGCAACGATGGCTAGTTCTATAGGAAGTGTAGTTGCTATACCTTTGTATATGATAACATTCTTCCCAGTTTGGGGAATTGCACAAGTACCAATGTTTCAAGTAGGAAGTAATACTTTCGGAGTGTTTGATCTGATTCCAACAAATATTGCAAATAATGCAATAACTGATATTTTGATTTATGGTCAAACATTTTCAGAGATAAGCTTTGAGTTTGTATCTTTGATAATAATGACTATAATCTACTTGGCAATAGGTTTAGTATTAATATCAGTATTCAAACTAAGACCAAAGAAAGAGTAATTCTTTACTCTTATTTTTCTATTTTTTTAGAATGCGGAATGACATTCCTTTTGTATCGGACATTTTGGACATTTTATTTTTATCATATAGAAGTAATTCCCAACTACTGCTGCTATAAAAGCTACTAAGGCAATTATAGCTAAATAATTAAAACTCAAAAAGAATGACACAATTATTAGTATTATAGGTAGAAACCATGTTATGAACATTCCCCAAGCCCAACCTTTTTGTCCAACATGCAAATGTAAAAGTGTTTTTCCCCATTTATCTACAGGCAAAAGTTTCCTTGTAGTTTCTCCAGTTTCTTCATCAGTTGAGGTTTCAAATTTCTTGAAATAACAATGTTTACACATCGTAAATGGCATTAACACGAAGGTGAATAATAGAGAATATATCAAGTATCCAATCGCTGCCCAGAAATTGAGATAATATATTCCCCAAGTACCTAGTGCAGTTATAGATAGAATAATCAATAGTGGAGTTGGTTTATACAAGGGACACCTAGGAATATAACCTAAATAGAAGTATTTCTTCTTCTTTTCATCTTCCATTTAATTCACTGACTGAAGCTTTTACTCCATTATTTAAACATATTTGAAGGCTTTCCGTTATTACTCAGTAATCAGCATTTTGAAAACTGAGGTAATCCTTTTATTTAAGCTTGAAGAACTTCAGAAGAACAGAAGAGAGAAGAATACTTTGTCAGCTAATCTTACTTTAGGAATCATATTTGCACTTTCTGGAGGAATAGCAAATAACATTGGAGCACTCCTACAGAAATATGCAATCAATAAAATACCTATAGAAGAGAGAGACAAAGGATTCTTTAAGAAATTGATCAAAAATCCATACTGGCTCTTAGGATTACTACTGATATTAGGTGCAAGTGGTGCTTTATTCACTTTAGCTCATGTTTTCATTGGAGGGGCATTAATTCCAGGTCTGTCTGCAGTCGGTTTAATAGTTCTTACAGTAGGAGCAGTTAAGCTCCTTGGAGAAAAACTCAATCTATCAGAATATATCGGTATTGTATCGATGATTGCTGGAATTGTAATGGTTGGATTGAGTGCTCTTGAAATTACTGATGATGATATGATTAACTTAGCTGATACAAATTTCGTGATTCGACTGACAATCTACTCAGCTGTGTTTCTTATCCTATGGATTACAAGCAGACAGCTAGGTAAAAGGTTGGAAAAGGGAAAAACAATATATCTAGCATTAGGAGCGGGTTTTCCATTTGCACTTTCTAATGCTTGGCTACAACCGTTCATATATTTATTTAGAGAGCTCATTAAGGGCAACTATACTCCATTAAGTATTGTTTTATTCTTATGCTCAATTTTGATTGTAGGAGCAGTAAATATTCTCGGAATTGCACATATGCAAGAAGCATTCAAATATGGTAATGCAAGTATTGTATATCCATTAAGCGGAGTTCCACAACAATTTGCTCCAGTAATTCTTTTCTATGGTATTTATTTGAAGAGTTCCCCACAAAATTATTCAATCTACCTACTTCTTGTTGGAATCATAGTTCTGCTAGTCGCAGGATTCTTATTAGGTAGAAAACAGGGATTAATAGAAACTATGGGAATAGAAAAAGAAGAAAAGAAGGACTCCTAAGAAGTTAATTGGAACCTTTGTTAGTCTTTATTATGCTTTTTTTGGAATCAGATAAATTGACAATGCCCACAAGGTAACGATAGTAGCTACTGATATTGCAATTAAACCTACCCACCACACAGAAGGTGCTAGAATAATTACTAGTACTCCTGTAGCTAGAAAACCTAATACAATTAAGGCAATATAAAGCAAATTGTTCTTTTCCATTTAATTCACCATTTCATTACAAATTTAGGTTAAATAATCTTTCATAAACTACATTTTAAAGTTTTCAGACAAATTAGATTGAATCAGCATCAAGTAAGAGTTGTAAAGCAACTTCCTTAATTTTTTGAACAGTTTTAGTATCAATTTGCTCTATAGCATAATCTAGCAATTTGAACAATATTATAAACTGCTAGAATTTAACTATCTAAAATATAAAAAATAGATCAACCTCGTTGGGTGATCTATCAGCCAATAAAACATTTATCCCATTCTTCTTCGTAAAACTCGGGATTAGAAAGGAGAGCAAAGATTTGAAGAATATCTATCAAAAGGTTAAAGCAATATCTAAGGCATTATTTCTTTTTGGAACAATTCACAGATAAATTTAGGAGAATGAAAAAATAAGTAGAAAAAAGACTACTCTTCAGCCGTTTCAGATTTGATGTGTGCCATTTTAGTGGATTTTTGACCTGAAGTTTTCTGAATCAACCATGTAGTTGTCCATTCTACCGAACCTATGAACTTGACTTGTTTCCAGACAAGAACAATTATCATCCACACAGCTAAATTGAGTAGTCCAAATAGCGTAATATTGCCAAAAGTTGCGTTCCAATTAGGCCATATAGGTGCAAAGAGCCTTTGTAAAATTACTGCAAGAACACCTTCATAAATAAACACAGTTAATGTAATTCTACCCAATATATCTAACCAACTAAACCATTTCATACGTTTTTGTGTTTTTTCTTCAGGTTGATAATCAATGAATTTCAGTCCCAGCCAGAACAAGAGGAAGTACAATCCTAGTTGAAGAAACATCTGTCCCCAAGCGTAATACCAACTACCGTAAATGGATAAATTTGTAGTTCCTATATAAATACAAATTCCTAGAACAATTATACCAAGACTAAGGAGAATTGTCCAAAACAACAACATTTGTCTTAAAACTTTTCTAGGTTCATATTCTTTTGATGCAAAAGCTACTCCAAAAAATGCTCCAAAGAAGCCAAATGCTAAATATGGAAAAACTGAAAACTTTGCATAAAACAGAGGTGCCAAAAATATTGCAGCAACAATATTCCCGCTATCACACATACTTTTTACAGGTCCCCACAGAAATTGGTACGTTAATGCACTCGTTAGAAAAATAATAATTCCTAGGATAAGAAAAAGTCTGCGAAGACTTTGTGTGTTATCTAGTCCCTTATACTTATGATAAAGTACAAGAATAATTGTTACTGATATAATTGAATATCCAATCATCGAAAGAGTACCCATGTAGAATAAAATGATGAAATTAAATTTGGTAGGAAATACTCCATAAAGGATAGAATAGGGTACTATTCCAGTTTCATTCCACCACTGAATCATAGTTGTTCCTTGAATAATACTTACAACATCATCAGTTGTCCTTAGAAGGACAAATCTGAAGAAAACACTAATTAGAACTAACATGAAACCAGTAATCAAACTTTTAACTAAAACTTGCTTTGGTGTCAGCTTTCCTTCTTTTAATCTACTGAAGTTCACATAAGTATTAACTGCTCCACTAATACAGAAAAAGATACCTGCCATAGTAAGTACCATTGTGAATATTACAAGAGCTGGAGTAATTGTGTTTAAAGCATCAGCATTTTGTCTATAATAGTCCCAATATATTCTGTGACCTAGTACAACAAATAATATAGCTAAACCTCTCATTATATCGAATGTACGAAGCCTTTTCATATAAGTTGGAAACATGCTGTTATTTAAAAAGATTATTCAGAACTAATAAATAGTAATCCTTTAGTCTCTTATTCTTTCTTATCTATTTTATTTCGTTTCTTTACCTTCAAAAAGAGAATAGTTACATCTAATTTGTTTACTATAGCAACTACTCTGGACACCAATTTTCGTCTTATAGTTCTTTGATTGTCTCCTTAAATATCACATTTCTTTTCCTTAAATATTCAATAACTTGGTGATAAACTTCTGAATGTTTTCCTAAAAGTTCTGGAGGAATGATTCCTTTTTCTTTGAATTTTCCTTCAAGTATAGTTTGAGCTACAGCTGTACAAGTATATCCTGTAGTTCTTGCTATAGATAAAATACTCTTTTCTCTATCGTACTTATCAAACATATCATAAGTATATCTTAGTTTCTTGTCATCTTTCATTCCTTCAATAACTATCTTCATAATAGTATGATCTTCGTCTCCCTCTACAAACATCCAATGATCAAGTAACAGTTTATGAGTTAATTCAATTGGCTTAATTTTCTTTCCTTTCACTTCTATTTCTTCTGTATTGAGGAATCCAGCTTCTATAAGCATCTGCATCATTTCTATATGAGAAGGATATCGAAGTGTTTTTTCTTCCATAAAAGGGATATCCATTGTCTTGATGAGAGTTCTAAGACCATCAGTATTGATGGCTACTAGAGTTCCCACTTCTGGAAATTCTATTAATTTAAGTTCAGATAAAGCTGGTTTAACAACTATCTCACTATTCTCAACGCATCTTGCTAGAAGGACATATTCCTCGAGAACCTCAATTGGGGGATAAGGAGATCTATAATCAAAAAGCCAGTTTCTTTCTACTGGTAATCCCCCAACATAATATAGGAAACTTTCTGTTTTATCTAATATTGAATCAATATAACCAAGTATGATGTTACTTGACCCTGGTGCTACTCCACAGTCTACAACAACTGTTACTCCTTTCTCTTTTGCTAGTTCATCTAAAGAAAATGGATCTTCCTCGAGATAAGTGATATCAACCATGTTCTTTCCTGCTTCAATTACAGCCTTAAGAGCCTTATAGCCTATGAAATAAGGAAGAGCACCAATTACTAAATCAAAATCCTTCACAATATCTTTGATGATATCAGGATTGGATAAATCTGCACATATTCCATGAAGATCATAGTCATGTTTCAGTTTATCTAAAACCTCTTGGTTGATATCAACTATCGAAACCTCAATTGAGAGATCTTCTGCTAAATCTCTTGCCATTACACTTCCTACATATCCTGCTCCTAAAACAACAACTTTCATATCTAACCCTCAAGGTATTTATGATAATAGAAATTGATGAAATTAAAAGATTGTTAATAAACACGTAGTACTCAAAAGATATGAAACAAATTTGTAAAAATAATAAAAAATCGAATCTTACTGTATTTAAAAGAAAAAAAGAAAACCAAAGGATTATCTTGTTAAAGCTTTCTGAACCATCCTTGCATGCATAATTGCCAATTTGTTGTTGAGTTGTAAAACCGCAGGAATCATAGCTAAACCTACAAATACTGATACAATTAGGAGAACAATTATAGCCCATTGAGGAAGATGAGTAATAATCCAATTTACCCACTGATCTCCTGTTCCAAGGTAGAACTGAACAATATACGCAACAGGTGCTGCTATTAATCCACCTACCAATGAAATTAGTGCAGTCATAATTGAAAAAACAAATATTCCATATGGGAGAGCTAAAACCATAGAATAAACCAAAGATTTACCTATTCTTTTGTCCCTTAAAGCATTCAATGCCTTTGTGAAGAAACTACCTTCTATTCTTTTTGGTATATCTTCTCTAATTGGTACTGGAAGACCTACAAATAACTCTGTTAAATATCCAACTAGCAGTATTATTCTAGGCATAGTCCAGAGAAAAGCATATAGAATTGGTAGAACTACGATTATAACTGATAATCCAATAAATAAAGGTAAACAAACCCAAGTATAGATGAAAAGCGTTAATCCTATTGGGAAAGTAAGAAATGTATATATCAGATTACCATAACTTCTACCAAAACCTAATACACCAAAATAAGAGGCAGTTTCTAATTCATGAAGTGAATCTTCAACTGTCATGCTGGTAATTTTTTTTCTTCACTATATAAATTGTGTTCACTAAAGTTTTAAACAGTTTAAGAAATGAAATTCTAAATTGGTAAAATTAAATGAGTTTTTAAGTACTCTAGATGGTTTTATGATTTTTGTAGTATTTCATAGCTTCCTTTTCTTTTCCAGGTTCAAAGTTATCCCAAAATTCTTTAGTAGGATGTCGTAAATCATAGTTGATTCTAGTATCGTGCAACACTCTAGAACAATATGAATCTCCTTCCATTAAAGTGTGCTCCATTGTTAGAATAATGTGGTCACTATAGTAAGATCTGAATTTTTCATAATCTGGGTAACAGCAAGCAAGATACTTTAGCTCCACATCTGGAAGATCCTTCATTGCATCTACACAAGTTGGACAATTCTTGTTCTTGAAAGCATATTTACCTTCTTCTAGCATAGTATGTACTAGAATCCATTCTGATGATGTTGTATCACCTGTTGTACGATTCTCAAACAGTTTTTCGAGATTGAAAGATTCTTCTCTATTAGGATGAGGATGATCAATGTAATAATTTGTTATATATCTTTTATGCAATTTTATTGCTTCTTGTCTATCAATAGTTTCTGTTAATACTTCTAGAAGATAATAGGAAGGAAAAATCCATGCTTTTATCAGAGCTCTCCTAGTAATTTCTATTTCATCTTTTTCTAATTCACTTTCATCTTTCAATTCTAGAAGAAAAATCAGATAATTAATCGAAGCATTTGTCAACTCTGGGAACTGATTTAGATTCTTATAATCGGTTGTATAATTTTGATATTTTTCGAGATTTCTTGTAAAGAAATCATTATCTATTAGTCTTCGAAATTTATTTATATAATTCTTAGCAAAACCAGATACAATCTCTTTTTTCTCATTAGCTAAAAATCCTAGAAAAAAGTTCAGTTTATCCAAAAGAATTGAACCAATATTTTCACTAAGATTTAGTGTTGAAGGTTCATCTAAATAATCCTCTCTTGATGTTCCTGTTTGTACAAATGTCATTTCAAAATCACTGTTTTTAAAGTTCAAACTCTAATAAGTATATTGCAGATGATTTTTACATCATTTAATCAACATATCAGCTCTTAGTAATCTTCTTTCTTCTTTGTATATATCCTTGAATAACTAGAATTGATGATATACCTATTATTGTGGTGAATAATTCAAATGTAGTTCCATCTACCTCTATGTCATATCCTGCTGCTATAAGCCATTCCTCAGCTTTTTTCAAATCTTTGTTATATTTAATGACATCGTTATAATAATAATAAGTCAATCCTGGAACAATTGGACTGTGACATATGATGTACTCTCCATTATGTAGCACATCATTCATTTCTTCTCTATCAATTGAATAACTAATTGCTTTCCTAATTGCTACTCCTTTAGTATATACTTCTTTTCCTTCTGATGTCAACCATTCATAATTATTTGTTCCGCCAATAAAGGGTCTAGCAAGATTGAAAATCATAAACGTGTAGCCACTTGAAAGAGTACTATAAACAGTCATTCTGTCATCAATTTCCATCTGCCTTCTTTCAGATGTAAAACCTGTGAGCCAAACAAGATCAAGTTTTCCTGCTCTGAATTCTGTAATGCTTGAAGTAGAATCAGGAATAACTCTAAGGTTGAGTGTTTCCACAAAAGGCACCATATTTTCTTGGTTGTTTAATCTACCTACACCAAACCAATATGGACTTCTCGTCATGACAGTTAATACATTTTTGAAATAGTAATCAAGCTGATACATTCCACTACCAAATGGAGTATGATCAAAGGCTTTCCATTGAGGGGTTGAAAGAATCCCTGGATAAAAACCACTACATTCTACTCCCCCAGAAGTCTGAGTAATAGTTATGTCTGTAGAATTCAGAAAGAATTCAGGAATTAAACTGATTAAAGATAAATCATACCAAAAGTCAACATAAACTTCTTTCTCAGGAGTTTCCGGATTACCATCAATAATTAGATGAAAAGCATACTCATCCTCCTCATCCACATATAAATCTGAAATCCAATTGAAATAATAGGAAAAATCACTTACTTCTTCATTTGCTAGAGCTAATATACTAAAAACTGCGTCTTTAGCTTTGATATTTTGATTAGTTCCATCACTAAATTCATCATTTTTTAATCCAAACATTAGTTCTGGTGAAGGTATAGATGAAAGTTCAGGAGAATTTTCATTTCTTAGTGAAACATTATAAGAAG
This sequence comes from Candidatus Heimdallarchaeota archaeon, assembly GCA_016840095.1. Taxonomy (GTDB): domain Archaea; phylum Asgardarchaeota; class Heimdallarchaeia; order Heimdallarchaeales; family Heimdallarchaeaceae; genus UBA460. The sequence goes on along the minus strand of JAEOSZ010000055.1, from coordinate 18,688 downwards.
GATTCCAAAACATATTTTCTCGTAAAAAGAATTTATAATGAAAATCATCAAACTTCTCCCAATCGTAGATAGGTCCTGATCTTAGAGGTTGATTATCCGGACTCCAAATTATTAATTTGTCCATTATCAAACTAATAAATCTATAACTTGCTGCATCAGGAGCATTAAGAGGATTTAATGATAACCAATATCCTTCATCAAGATTAAGTTCATCTAAAGATTTTTGACCAAAATGGTAATCTTCCCAGCTCATATAAGGTAAATTATCGTATAATCCCCATCTGGAATCATAACCCTTAGTATTTGACCACAGAGCCCAATAATTCATTGTAGTATAAAGAGGTAGAATAGGAAGAATTCGATCCATTATCAATTTTTGCCAGTCAAAGTAAAGCTGTTGCCTTTCAGTTAGTTCAAGAATAGTAATTCCTTCTTGTAACATCTCTTCACTCTGATTGATGTAAGGAATATCGTTAGTAATGCCACAAATATTCTCAGGACTGGTTTCAGTGTAAACCCCTCTCATATCAGGAGAGAAAAGATTGAGTGACCAACCTACTACAGCTAAATCATAATTATGCGTAAATAGTATTTGTCCTAGAAAGACAACCCACTCTTCAGTTTTAATTTCTACTTCAATTCCAACCTCTCGTAAATATTGAGCTATGTAAAGACAGTAATTAGGTCTTACTCCTCCTCCACTGGTTTTAATTACAAGATTAGCAATAGGTTCCTTTGAATTAACATTGATACTAGTATTTACTACACTTAAGAGAAACAAAGTAGTAAAGAGTAAAACTAGAATCGGCTTTACAAATCTTGCTCTTACCATAAGCATTGATGATAAACTGTACTCAAATATAATTTTTTCCCCAAGAAAGGAAGTGAGAAGAGAGTTCAATAAATCTTCTATGAGAGTATATTGCACAAGATTTTATTATTATAAATATTTGAAACACAAAATGGCATCTACAAAGATTGTAATCATTGGTGCTGGAAGCTTACAATTCGGATTAGGTACCTGCGGAAGTATTTTTGCTTCGAAAGTATTAGAAGGTGCAACAGTAAGTTTACATGATATCAACGCTATAAACCTAGAATATGCACAAGAAGCTTGTCAAGCTAAAATTGATCGAAATAATCTAAATTTCACTGTAGAAGCTACTACAGATCGCAAAGAAGCTTTGAAAGATGCAAACTTCATTGTGAACTCAATAGAAGTAGGTCCAAGGTTTTATTGGTGGGATTTAGATAAGAAAATTCCATGGAAATATCATAGTCCTCAAGTGTTTGGAGAAAATGGAGGACCTGGAGGGATGTTTCATTCACTTAGAGTAGTACCTCCAATTCTAGATATCTGTGAAGATATCAACGAAATCTGTCCTGATGCTACATTCATTAATTATTCAAATCCTATGCATAGAATCCTTTTAGCAGTGAATAGAAAATTCCCCAATCTCAAAATTATTGGTCTTTGTCATGAGATAGCTTTAGCTGAACATCTTCTTCCAAAAATACTGAAAGTTCCTTTTGAAAAACTAGATTTATGGTGTGGAGGATTAAATCATATGGGAGCAATTATTAAAGCAAGGCACAAAGACACAAATGAAGATTTAATTCCTAAGATTCATCAAAGAGGTGTTAAGTTCCTAAGAAGATGGAGATGGAGTATACCATCAAGACTCTTACATCCTGTTGGCTTAACTCTTTATATTCTAGAACACTTTGGTTATCTTCCCTATACTAATGATTCTCATTATGGTGAGTATATAGGTTGGGCTAGAGAAGTCTCTAATATGAGAGGTGTAAAGAATTTCTTCAATATTTATAGAATGTATATCAACTTCAATTGGAGAAGAATTAAAAGATTGATTAGGAGAAACAAGAGCTACAAACTAGTGAAACCTGATCATGAACGTGCAGTTCCTATTATAGAAGGTATAATTTCAGATAGTAACCATCAAGAGATATCAGTTAATTTACCAAATAAAGGAATAATTACTAATTTACCTGAAGATCTTATAATAGAATGTCCAGCAATTGTTAATAAATCAGGTTTAAGAGGTATCCCCCTTGGAGAGTATCCAGAACCTCTAGTTGATCTGCTTAGAGAAGAAGCTAATGTACAAGATCTTGTTGTTAAAGCCATACTCAATAATTCAAGAGATTACGCTGTACAAGCACTTCAAGCTGATTCAAACTTTCCAAGAAAGCATTTAATAAATCAATTTTTAGATGAAATGTTAGAACTCCAAAAAGACTGGATTAAGCTTGAATAATTTCTTTCAATTTAAAGATAGAAATAACCACTCCTTCTTGTTTGTAACTAAATGTCTCTCTAAATGAAGTGAGTTGATAAAATATCTTAAAGAATACTTAAATATTCTCCAGTTAGTTGATAACAAAATGGCCGCAACTTCTAGATGGATGATAAGGAGACAAGAAAGAAAAGAGAGAACTAGAGAACTAGAGGAGAGAAAAAGAATAGAAGGAGAAAATAAGATTAAGATTCTCCCTGTTGTAGCTATACACTTAGATGAACAATTGAGAGTTGTTCTTAATTCTGAGTTAAAGGATCAAACTAATGAATTCTTAATTGTAAACGATTTTCTTGTAAACAGAGTATATGAACAAGATGCAGAATTCAATCAAAAAACAATGGACAAATTTGTATGGATAGATTTTGAGGATATCAGGTTAGCAATCATTCCAATAAGTGATAAACTTAGGTCAAATGCTATTGCGCTCAAGTTTCTAGTTCTCTGTCAGAATCAAGAACTTGAAGGAAGAACAATCAAGATATATGCTGATTGGAATAGAGAAGGATTTTATCCTGAAGAAGAATCAGTTTCTCTAATTTTACATTATAATAAATTAAGTACAATAACTGCATATATAGGAAATGATTTAGAAACTCAGAGAGGTCTCCAAAGACACATTCAAGATTTAGAAGATTCGAAGGCATTGCAAAAGCTTGTTGAGGAATATAATGTTTCTCATGAAAGTGTTACAGGGGATAAAGAGCATTCTAAGACCTTCTTACTTCTTCTAGTAGGAATTGAAAAGACTCTTAAAACTGCAGCTGGTACAACTACAGATCAAAGTCAAGTAAACATTAAAGGTCAGAGAATAAAAATTTTCTATGAATATACGAAACAAGAAATACAGGACTATGAACAACTTAGGGAGAGTAATTTCCTTAATCTTATAGAAAGTAAACATGTCCATCCATCTTTACTTAAACATTTAATTCATGCATTAATTTTTCAATATGGTAAGTTTAGTAAAAGGAAATCGAATATAAAAATTATAAGAAACATATTTAATTTTATTCTAATGGGAGGTGTAGTTGCACTTTCATTGTGGTTTGCTATTACTTCAAGTTGGGGTTATTGGATTTTAGCTGTAGTAGTAATTCTCATAGGTCTAGGAATTTGGACAATATGTTTAGCAAATATTCTAATTGCTGTCACTGAAATAGGAAATCTCAAACATGCAAAAAGATTAACATTAATCGATAAAAAGCAAAGAAAAGTTGAAATCAATGAATCTTTTGATGAAAAGTGGATAGAAGACTTTTGCAATCAATCTCCTTATTGGGATTATAATCATATTACAAGTTTGAAAGATGAGGAGAAATTTGAAAATATCAAAATGGTCTAGTTGAACTTTGCTATTACATTTTTTTTATCCATTTTGAAATATATCTCCTGTATTGATGACAAGTTCTTCATACAATTTCTTTTCAGAACCTTGCCAAAGTAAAACATTTGAGAATTTAACAGGTAGTTCCTTAGCAGTTAACATATCACTTCCATTTAGAAATTGATAATGTAAGTGTGAATATACATTAGAGGCACCTGAAAAACCTACTTTTGCTATCTCTTGTTCTCTTTTTACATGATCACCTACTTTGACCTTGCAGCTTCCTTTAAGTAGATGATATAGATGACTGTATTCTCTTTCATTATGTTTAATCACGATGTAATTTCCAGCTACTTCTTTGACTCTCTTTTCTCCCATTGCAGTAGTAAAATCGAATGGTTCATCATATAAATCTTCCAAATCATCAACAACTTCTACTATCTCTCCTGGAGCAGGAGCATAGACTATAGCTTCATGAGTATAGAACTTCTTAATATCAGTAAAATGGAAATCATAGTTATTGTCTTTCTCATCCTCAGTCATACTTCTCAAATTGTTATCTTCACCTAGAACTGAGAAATCCATACCATATCTGTTGAAATTGGTTTTGAAAGCTCCTTTAGTAAATTCTCTAAGTAAACTAATAGCAATTCTTCTGTGATGAGAGTAGAAATCAAAACCATCTAGAATTACAAGTTTACCTCTTAGAGGTAAGGAGAGCTTCACTTTTTGTTCATATCTCACTGGTTTAACTATTACATTCCCGTAGTAAAACTCTTCTTCACTGTTTTGGTCTATGAAAGTAAACATATAGCGTAAATACTCTATTGGGGTATCCTTTGGAAAACGATAAAATGGATTGAAAACATCCAATGTTTTTTTACCCTCTAATGTATATTCTCCAAGAGTATGCATACTAGGGTTACCTACACCATTATGATTCAAATGTTTGAAAGTAATCAGCTTGTCTTGTTTATCATAAACAGCTACTTTGATGAATCTGATTATAAGATTTCTTTCAGCGAGACCTTGGATCATAAAATCAAAATTTAGAAACAATGAATCCTTCTCTTCTACAAGGTGGATTATTTCAGGTTCAATCAAAATTTCAACTATTTTTTCTTGTGATGAATGAGAAGAGAGAAAATCTTCAAGCATGAATATTCGAAAACTATATGCTTTATTAATCTTATGTGAAAACTAAGTCACTTCTTGAACTTAACAACCATTCTATATTATCTGGTATAAATAGTAATATACCTATACTTATCAGCTCTAATCTATAATTATTAAGAAGAATCTATAAGTATCAATATAAAGGTATTATTATTTAGTTATTCTTATAAGTATAAACGTAAAATTATAATTATTTAGATTAACTTACAGATAAAATTAAAAATAACTAATCAATTTTTGATTGATTATTATGCCAGTAGGTTTCGCAGATATCAAAACTGAACAAAAATGGATTCTGAAGCTATTTTTAGTTACTCTATCACTAATGATTGTTACTGCAGTTATAATAGCAATTGGAGCTAGATTCCATAATACAGATGTCACAACTTTTTTCGAAGTTACTGAAGGACTTCTCTTTGGATTCATGTTATTAATTGGAGCTGAGGAAGTTGAAATTTTGAGAAATAGTTAAGAATAGAAGTATTCACGTTATTAAATCCTCAAAACGGCAAAAGGGCTTCTGTATATTAGATAAGTGTGTTATCGAATATTTGTAATTCTTTTAACCACTCAAATATCTTATTGTTAAAAGACTCAGCTTGTGAACCATAGAGTACAATTCCATCTAAGACTTTTGATTGAGAGCTGTTTTTACTGATATCTGATAAACATCGCTGCTCTCCTCCACCTCCATGAGTTGCAAAAGGAATAATGGTCTTGTTTGTTAAATCATGTATTGATAGAAATGTTAAAACAGGTGGAGCTATAGTTCCATACCAATTAGGTGTGCCAACAAAGATAATATCATATTGATCTATATTTTCAACTGAACGTCTAATAGGTGGTTTGTATTGATTTTGAATCTCTACTTTACTTACTTTAAGTACATCCTGATAACTAGGAGGATATTTATCAACTTCTTCAATTCTGAAAAGATCTCCTCCAACTAGTTGTTTAATCTGGTCTGCAAATTTCTCAGTATTACCTGTCCGTGTATAATAGGTTATCAATATGGTTTGTTGTTTCTCTGTATCTGAAATCTTTATGTTCATTAGGATGTTAACGTTGATTTAATTCTTAAGATTATTTGAGATGTTATAGTTTATGAAAAAATATAAAGATGTTACAGATTAGAACACGATAAGAAGGAACTAACAATGATTAGTAGAATATGGCATGGGTGGACTACACTTAATAATGCTGATGATTACGAATCACTTCTCAGAAGTGAAATATTCTTAGGTATTGAAAACCTCAAAATTGAAGGTTTTAAAGGAATTCATCTTTTACGTCGAAAGATTGGTGATGAGGAGGAATTCATTACAATAATGTGGTTTGATTCAATAGAAGATGTTCAAACATTTGCCGGAGAAGATTATGAGGTAGCCGTTGTTCCTCTAAAAGCAAGAGCATTACTTTCACGCTTTGATGAAAAATCCCAACATTATGAAGTTAAAGCATCTAGATTAGAATAAGCTATAGAATCTATTTAGATTCAGTCTGATTCTCTTTTTGTTCTAATTGATATTTTGCACCAGAAAAGAAAAAGAGTAATGGCAATAATAATTCGTAAATGCCATTTCCTGTATCTGTCAATTCATAACTAACTCGAATTGGTTGAGTACTATTCACTGTTCGAATAACTATGTGATTATTTTCAAACTCTTTCAAACGAGTTGTTAAAGTACGAGAATTTAAATCAGGAATAGCTCGTCGAATGTCATTGAAAAATGGTTTGCCTTTCATCCTGATGATATATATTAAATCCATTGTCCATTTCTTCTGTAGGAAACTCAATGCATTGTTAAGAAAGAGGAGCTCTTTTTGTATATGAGCATCATCATGTACAAAAGTCTCAAAATCCTTCTCTAATCCTTTCCTAACTGCTTCACGCATCTTAGGTATGAGTTCATTCACTTCTTTCCAGATAGTGCTAAATTCCTCTTCCATATTGTCTCAACTCGATTTTGTTATTTAATTATCTTCCTCTTTTCAAAGACTATCTACAAAAGTCTGTATATTTTTCATAGCTCGTTTAAATTCTGGAATCAATTTACCAATAATGGGTATTGTACTTAAGAATAGAAATGCATGAAACATTCCTTCCCAAACATCCAGAGTTACAGCTACCCCTTGTTTTTTCATTTTCTCTGCTATATTTAGAGAATCGTCTAAACATAACTCTCTAGTTCCTACTTGTATAAATATACTAGGCCATCCTTTGTAATCAGCATATAAAGGTGAAATCTCGGGATTTTCTGGAGACTCGGATCCTAGATATACTAAAGCACCAGTTTCTATGTTCTTATAATTGAAGAATGGATCTTCTTCCCTTTTTGTCTTAAAAGAATCACTTGTTAATGTTAGATCAGTCCAGGGAGACAAAGTTATAGCTGCTTTAGGTTGAGGTAAATTTTGTTTCCCAATTCGAACAAGCAATGCAAAAGCTAAACCTCCTCCAGCAGAGTCACCTGCAATTATTATATTTTCAGGGAGAATGGATTTCTCTTCTAAAAGCCATTTATATGCATAAAAAGCATCATCTAAACCAGCAGGATAAGGATGTTCAGGAGCAAGTCTGTAGTTTATACTGTATGCATTAGAATTCAATTTCCTACAAAGTTTAGATACTAATGCTCTATGAGATACATAAGATCCGAACAAATAACCTCCACCGTGTAGATATAATATCACTCGTGAAATTGATTCTTTGGAATTTCTTGAGTATTTTTCAGCAGCAATATTCCCTATTTGGATTTCTTCATAATTAACACCTTTTGCAGGTTTAGCCTTCGACCCCATATTATCAAAGACATCTCTGGTTTCATCAACTTCATCTAAAACAAAAACGTGATCTTTATTTTTTGCTAGCATCTTCATTAACATTTTTGCAAATATACTTACCATTTCTTATTCACTTTCCTTTAATTTTGTTATACTTGAATTTTGTGTCATTTTTTCCACCAAGTTTAGTATTTCAAGTAGGTTTATTTATTAAACCTAATATACACTAAAACCTCATGTATTTAAGGACTAAAGTAAGTTGAATTCAACTAAGTGAAAAAAAATTCACTTACTTAGGAGATACGATTGAAAGTTATATATTAACAGGTATAATGAAAAAGAATATAATACATAAATCATGACTAGGCCTTTAAGGTATATTAAATGAATACTGTCAAAGACGCATTAAAAAAAGGTAAAGCAGCCATAGGTACCAGTGCTTCCCTGAAGATTCCAATCGATTTCTTGTCAGATGTGGGTTTTGATTTCCTCCTCTTTGATACACAACATACAGCTGTTGAAATCAAGGAACTACAGCATCTGCTTCAAGATATGAGGGGAAAGAAGGCTAGTCCAATTATCCGGGTTGGGGAAAATAGGCAAGATCAAATCTGTTATGCACTAGACATTGGCGCAAGGGGCATCATCGTTCCTATGGTTAATACCAAGAAAGAGGCTGAGGATATGGTCCAATGGTGCAATTATCCACCCGTTGGGAAGAGAAGCTCTGCTGGTCAACGGGGAGATTGGGGAGATTTTGAGAATTATCGAGAGTACATGGATATAGTGAACGAGGAGCTTGTAGTTATACCTATGATCGAGACCATGGAATCTCTGGGAAACATGGAGGAGATTCTTAGCGTCCCCGGAATCGATGTTCTCTTGGTTGGACCATCCGATCTATCGATCAATCTGGGTATCCCTTTAGATTATCTTAATCCAAAGTATCAGAGTACCTTGGATAAGATTGCTAGTGCATGTGAGGATGCTGGAGTAGTTCCGGGCATGTACTTTATCCCTGGGGGACAGAACCCAAATGATTTCATTGATAGAGGTTTCAAGTTTTTTACCTTGCCTTGGAATAAATGGGCTACTGCGGGTGTAAAAGAGGGTCTAGCATCCATCAAGAGATAATCAAAGAGAGGTTGTACTTCTCTTTCTTTACTTTACTATATTTCTAGATTAACCTAACATTTCTTCAATTTCTGGGATTCTTACCTCTGTTCTCTCTACTAGAAATTTGTACAAATTCTCTAACCAAAATTTGAAGTGCTTCAATCCTTTCAAATAATTCTCGCTTTCTTTCTTTAATTTTTCAATTGAAATTATGCAAAAGAAAATAAGTTGAATTGCAGATAGAACCTCATAGAAGGCTAAATCACCCATTGGTTCTCCGGAAAGTTCTTCATAATAGTCTAAGAACAATTTTCCAAGTTCCCCTTGTTTTTCCATATGGAAAACGCAAAAGGAATATGCTATATCCATGCGAATATCTCTCACATTAGAGTAGCTCCAATCAATTAGAAACAATGTATCATCCTCTGCGACAATAACATTAGCAAAATGAAAATCTCCATGATTAAATCCCACTCTTTTAGCAGGATAATTTTCTCTCTGTTCTTTAAGCCAAGCAAGTGTGGTTTTGTATAGAGAAAATCCGTGTTTTTTCCAATCAGTGATATAATTGGTGAGATATACATCAATTGTGAAAAATGGATCATCTATGTTTTTTGGTGCTTTATCTGTTATTATTTTCTTCCAATCTATTTGATGCAGTTTAACTAATAGTTCGGTAAATTTCTTCAGCCAATACATCTGTTGATCTGAACTAGCCTTTAGTATTACTGTTGGGAACCATCTATTCTCAATATATTCCATCAACAAGAATGGTTTTCCTAAAATAGATTCATCTTCCTCATGCAAAATAACTCTTGGAACTGGAAAACCTTCTTTGTAGAGTCTATCCATGGTAGTAAACTCATTCTTAGCGCCATAACATTCATCAATATCAGGAAGCATTCTCAAAACGAATTTGTTTACAACTGGTTCTTTATCAACATAAGAAAGCTCAGTGAAAGAATATTTTTCTGTTTCAAAACCTAAATTGAGTTTCTCGAAATTCTCAACTGTGATATTGTCTTTCCCACTTTTATCTGATAGATATTTCTGTAATTTACTAGATAGTTCTTTCATAAGTAACAATAAAGTACTGAACTGAATAGAATTATATATTTTTCGTGATTTAAACGCTGAATTTAGAAACAATTTGAAAATATCACAAATACCAAAACAGAAACAACACATTGTTTATAAAAGCTGAAGATTAAACAACATGAAAAGGAAAATAGATAGAATTTTGGCTGAATTACTTACTAACAGCTGATTTATTTGGATTATTTTTTAGCATACACGGATTAGCACTCCTGATTTCAAAAAGTGAATTTACTTAAGGAGGTACATTATGAAAGGAACAATAAAGAGGATACTACCTATCAAAGGATTTGGATTCATCAACAAAACAGATGAGAAGAGAGATATCTATTTTCACTGGTCAACTACACTTGATGATTTTTATTATCTCAAAGAGGGAGATGAAGTAGAATTTGACATAGAAAAAACAGACAAAGGATTTCAAGCGGTTAATGTAACATCTATTTTCTGATTATTTTTTGGATACTATTTAATATTCTCTTTTTCATATTTTCTTAGAAATGCTAGAGCAATCATTGTTTTATGATCACTTATATTTGCTACGACGGACCAAGAACTATGCACTCCTTTAGTTTTAATTCTATTAGTTAAACCTTCTACTGTGAAATTAGCATAAATTGCAGGTATTTTTTCTTCAGGATAAGCGCACATTTCTAGATATTCGTCTTTTTGAACAAGTCTTATCTCAGAAAGAAGATCTCCAGTTTTGCCAAAATCTCGCAGAAAAAATCAATGAGGAGTAACTCCTTACTCAAATTGGAGAGATTATTTGTTCAGTCTCTCTTCTGGGATCATAACAGAATAACTAACTGACGTATGTGATCTTCCTAATTCTATAACGTTATATCCAACACCATAACATAGAATTTTAGGCTTTGGTTTAATTCTGATGAATGTCGTCTTTTTCTTAACTTCAGGGTCATTGAGATCTTTTAGAATCATTCTTAGCATTCTTTTTTCATTAAATGCTTCTATAACTTCTTCAGAGTCAGTTGAAACTAGTTCCGCTTGACCTTTTATCGTTATTGTACTAGTTGGTATAAACCGCAGAATATGGTGAGGGACAGGAATTACAAATGTAACATTCGGATTGCTTTGAATATTCTTTGTTTTTCTGAAGGACTTGAATGTCTTTAGATAAATACAAAACGGATCTCCAGGTTTGGACACTCCAAAGAGGATTCCCGATGATTGAGGGCTGTTATTTGGATTAATGGTGTTTAAAATTCCAAATGTTTTCTTTCTAATTTCATTCTCGATAAACGCAAAATCAAAATTTTTCTTTGGCATTGTTTTCACTTTGTCATCATAAATGTTGGAAATTTAAGCTTTTTTGATTATACTTAGTAATTTTTATTTATTGTTTGATACATGAAAAGAGTAATTAGAAGGCCAGAAACAGAGTTTTAAACCTTGCTACAAGGTTATAACAGTCTACAGAACCCAACCTTCTTATCAAGAGGACTTTCATAAGAAGGTGGGTTAACGTTAAGGTTATTTAGACTCATAGAAATGTGGAAAAAGGAATTGAATCTGAGAATCAACATAATTACAAAGCAATTTGATCATCCACTATCTCAATTTGGAATATTTTCCCATCTGCCCATATTTCACAAGTTTTTGATAATGACCACAAGTAAGAACCATCCCAAGCAAGTGCATCAGTTCCCCATGCAGCAGGATATATTTTACCAGCTAATGTCCAATTTGAGTACCATCGAGTCAGATATGGTTCTGAATTAGCCCAAAAATGTGTTCCTGTCCAGACAATTGAACCATGAATTGGAGATCCTTGGAATGCAATCTCTGATATGAGTGTTCCATTTAAATCAATTTTATACATAGAAGCACCATTTCTACTCAATGAATACAAAAAGGTTCCATCACATGCAAGAGACACTAACCCTCCTTCACTAGAAAAAGGAACATCAAAGGAGTCTAGGATTTCTATGATATCACTTGAGTTTACTTTAAATTTGAATATTTTTCTTAATGTAAAATCATTAACCCAGAAGTATTGACCATCATGTGCTAAACCTCTTGGATTTATTATAACATTATTTCCATATGTTGTGAAGTTGCCAGTATTTGGATCAATTTCAACCAAGGATTGTAAAGATCCCTTATCGTATATTCCAAGATTGAATCGCCATAAACTCCCATTCACATATGTTAAAGCAGAACCTATAGTTTTTTCATTTTCTAATCTTTTAATGATTTTTCGAGTTTCATCGATTTCTGGATAAACATAAAGATACTTATCTTCTGGATCACCTGGTGTATAGCCAAGATCAGATCTTTTGCTATCAGGAAAATCAAGTTGAGGTATAGGTACACTTGCATTACCAAAGTCGTTATTCAGAGTACTGACTGTTGTTGTTGGATCATAAAGTATTGCAGTTTCAGTAATATTTGTAAATTTGTTGCTAACAACTGATATGTTAGAATATTGACCTCCTGTTATTGCACTTTTAGAGTATCCTACGAAATAATTATTCTCAATTGTCACATTCGTCGCTTCTGCATGTATACTAAAATGACCTCCGTTGAAGATATTGTTTCTAATATTTACGTCATAATTGTGTTGTTCTAAAGCAATATCATGATAAGCATTAGCATAAATCAAATTATACTCGATTAAAGGACTGGATTCTTCAGCATACAATCCTTCCGTATTTACCCAACGTATAATAGAATGTGAAATTTCAATAGAAGATTTTATTTGTTCTATTCCAATAGTTGAAAATTCAATAATTACATATCTGAATATTGAATCATTTGCATGAGTACAACTGATCCCAGCCCAATCACCATTTATAGGATTATCAGCATCTGAAGTAAACCAAATTTGCTGATCAGGAGTTCCAATAGCAAGAATTGTACCCCCTACAATGTTTAATCCTAATGTTGCTAGTTCTTTATATCCACGATAATGCTCAAACTCAATAGTTGTACCTGGCAGAATTGTCAAAGTAATATTAATAGGGATAAAGACTGAGCCTGAGACATGAATTAAACCTGACCATGTAGTATCTTTATTTAAAGAGCCCTCAACAAAAGTTACTGTATCCTTAGGATCTTTTAGTACAATAACTAACACTGTAGAAATCACTGAGAGAGAAATTAGTATACCTAGACTGATTACAACAATTTTCTTTTTAGTTAAGTTGAAGACTTTCATTAATTTTACACCCATATTCCTTTCAAGTACATACTTGATTACAGTGATTTATAAGATAATAAATATACCGTGAAAATAATTATAGAATTTATTGTAAGTCAAGGATTGGGAGTTATGTTGACAACAAGGTTGCTAAACAGGAACAAGAAATCAATCACAATCTACCGATGTAATTTAAAAATAGAATAAATAAAACGATTAATGTAATTAACCCACAGATTGGTAGTAATATGAAAATGAGTTTTAAATTACTTTTGATATTCTGTTTCGTTAGATAAGATAGTTTTCTCTCTACACGTATCAATTCTCTTGAATGTAGATTTTCTCTGTTTCGTTTCAATGGTTTTCCATGTGCTTCCCATTCAGCTGGTGTTACAACTTGACGTTTAATTTCTTTAGATGGTTCTTTGTTAAAATTATTCTTTAGAATTTCTCCGTTATTTTTATGGATATGTTCTTCTAAATTAGTATCACAGAAGAAGCAAGATTTTGCTTCAGAAGAATTAAGTCTTCCACATTTGAAGCAGTTAATTTCTTTCATATCAATGAGTTCAATCTCTTATCTGTTTAAAAGAGTTCTGAGAAAGCTGATGCCAACATTGTTAAAATTTATTAAAACATTTAACCAACCAAGATAAGATAAAATGTCTTAGAGTATAATAGATTTGGAGAATTATACTCATTTAGTCTAACATATTATCTAGACCATATGCTATCTTCAATCTCTCTCGAAAGTCTGCAATAAATCTTGCTGTTGGAGCTCCATCTACTGTAGTGTGATCTATGTTGAAAGTTAACCACAGATACTCTCGAGGTACTATTCTATTTAGATTAAGTGTTCCATCATCTTTAATTTCATATCCTGGTTTCTTATCAATACCACCTATATTGATAGAGAGATTCTCTACTGCAATAGGTATAGATGTACCTCCACCTTTAGTATACATTCCAACAGATGTGACACCAACAGTTCCTAGAAATTGTCTTCGTAAGAATGGATTCTTAAAAATACGATTCATTAAGAAACGTCTTAAGAAACCTGGCATTTTTAGAAGTAAGTCAGTTCCAGAGTCATCCTCTTTATCAGCCATGCTGTCATCCTTCCTCTTCTTCTGAGACCATAAAGCGTAAGTTATTTCTAAGATTGATTTCTCATTCGCTTTTCTGATTATAACTTGTGATGGAACTTTCTGTCCTTTGACTTCTTTTTCTACAACACTAAAAAGATCAACATCCTCAAACACTACCATCTTTCTTTTTCTCCATTTTATTGCTTGCATATGCGGATGATCTATTATGGTTTGAATTAAAACATAGGCTATGTAACCTGTAAAAGAGATTTTTGTACCTTCTTCTTTATATTCAGCTATTTTCTTAAGAGGTAGAGTAACATCAATCTCTCCAATAGCATAAACCTTCATAGTTTTCTTGCCCATAGATATGAAATCCACAACAATATCACGATTTCGAGTAAAAGGTATGGTATAATATTGTCCATATTTTGACTTTTTCATGACTTTTTTTTCTTTCATTATTGAGGAATAAAAGGATTAGAAGATAAATATTTTGGAAATGTAATGTAAATGAAGTCATCAATGATATCATTAACTGTATCTGCAATTATGTTGAAACAAAGAAAAGAATGAGCAATATGGATACATGATGCTTATCTCAATTCTGAGATGTTTCTTGTATCCATAATGATCGAAGATAGTTATTGCTAGGATCATAGATATAAAATGTATTTATTCCTACTGCGTCAATTAATGATCTCCAGAAAACTGTTATGTTATGTGTTCCAGCTATTAGTACATCTGTAACTAAATTGATAGTAATGTCAAAAAATAATATTCTAGACGCACCATGAACTGGACCATAGTCATAGAACCCAAGAAGAATTGCTCTATTGGCAGAAGAATCAACTACTAGATCTATCAAGTATTCAGATTTTTCAGTCCATGCACCATTAAGAGTCATATATCCTGTAGCTGTGAACAGAACTGATAATCTTGAATTTCCTTGTGTAGTTATAAGACAGGAAGTTCCATTCATCATCTGGTATGTTAAATCATTATCACTGATTCTAGCTTCTGAATCAAATAGGAAATACTCAGATTGAAGCAAGACGCCTTCTGTATCATCAATCATACTTGGATAAAGAACTGGCATGAGGAAATAAGTAGCAGGAGCTAAAATCAAAATAGATACAAGTACACTTCCAACAAAAACTTTTACTGACATGTTTGTAACCTCATTTTTTGATTTTTAAATATCAAATAATGATTCATGCACTTTTTCTCTATTAAGTGTTATTCTGAAATGGTTTTAGATATAGTTTTTAAGTCTACAGAAACTTTTTAACTTCTCTTTTTATTGTTAATTGGTGCATTTCATGAAGAAAAAACACATTAGTATTCTTTGCCTTACTTTCATCATTTTACTTATTCCAACACAAACTTCTGCCATATCGATCGCAGAAACTGAAACTGATGGAACAGTATATAAGGTAACAGCTAATTTCAAATACACTTATGTAAACGGTTCTCTATTCGATCTTAGTTTAGAATTGGAAGCTGTTACTTTTGGAACTTTAGAAGGAGTTATTGTGGGTTTCTATGATATTGTAGTAGACATTTCAATCTCAGGAGAATCAGTCTTTCTCACAGATAATACAACTCTCTCAGATATCAATGTAGAAGGTGGAAGTAGTAATACTGCTTTATCGTATAATCTGTCAGGTATACCATTTGAACAATTTGCTGTTGCTACTCTCTATAGCTTCAAAGGGAATAATACACAAGGAGAAGACCCAGATTATAGTTTCCTCTGGATACCTGGCTTTGTAAGAGTTAAAGAAGCAAGTTTAGGGATTATACTTCCGATTATAGCAGTTTTAAGTCTAGCATATCTAGCAAGCAAAAAAAGAAAGATTTAGTCTTTCTTTCAACTTTTTATTTTTGTGGAATGTTAGTATCTTGTTTTGAACATTAAATAAATTCATAAGAAGTGTTATCTAGTGAGTACTATGATCGGTTCGAAGCTTTTCAGAGATATTGAAGGATTTAGTTTGTTTGGTGAACCCCTTTTTAGAATACCTCTTGTTTCAGAGATTCTTAATATGCAACAAAAGTACTACCAAAAAGCTCTCATGGATTACAGGAAGAATCCCAAAAATGCTGATAATATCATCTGGCTTGGTAGAAGAACTGCATATCTTGGTAGGATGAGAGAAGCTATAGTTATTTTCACTGAAGGAATTAATCAATTTCCTGAAGATGCTCGAATGTATCGTCATAGGGGTCACAGATTCATCACACTTAGATTATTTGATTTAGCTGTTGAGGATTTACTTAAAGCATCACTGTTAATTGAAGGAAAACCAGATGAGATAGAACCTGATGGTATACCTAATGATAGGGGGATTCCTGTTAGCTCATTACATTCAAACATTTGGTATCACTTAGGGTTAACCTATTATCTTCAAGGAAAATATGAAGATTCATTAACAGCATACATCAATGGATTAGATTCTCTAGCTCTTGAGGACAACTATGTTGCTTGTGCACATTGGATATATATGATTCTAAAGTTGCTGGAAAGAGACCAAGAAGCTGAAAGAGTTCTAGAAAAAGTTCACCAAGAAATGGACATTATTGAAAATCACTATTATTTCAAACAATTACTAATGTACAAAGGAATGTTTACAGCTGAAGAAATGATGGCAAAAGCTAGAGTTGAAGGAGAGTTGGGGAATGCTGCAATAGCTTATGCAATAGCAAATTGGCATTATTACAACAATAGAGTAGAAGAAGCAAAGACTCTTCTTGAGGAGATTACATCTTTAGAAAACTGGGCAACTTTCGGCTATATAGCTGCAGAAGCTGATCTAAAAAGATTAAGTAAAAAATAGAAAGAAATCAGTTCTTGATTTCTTGAATCAGTAAAGATCGTGTAAACTCATAGTTCGGTGGATTGTAAGCTATCATATAATTTGTTCCAACTGCGTCGACATTAAATTTCCAATAGACTCCAATTGTATATGTTCCCGCAACTAGAGCTGATGTTTGGTAGTTTATAGTAACATCTGCTGGAATTTCTGTATAAATACCAGAAGGTACTCCTGCATAATATGCTACTCTTAATGTTCTATTTCCTTCACCTTGTACTACTAAGGCTACATCAATTTGTAAAGCTCCTAGCATCGTTCCATCTATTACTATTGCAGTTTGCATCACAAATAATATATTCAGAGAGGATCCACCTTTTGTTGCAAAAACCAATTGTGTTTGATTAACCAGTTCATAAGTAGTAACACTATCCGCTATATATGCTAAATCGTCAAACTCCTCATAAACTGAGTTGATTACTCCAGTCTTCATATTTGGATATAGTATAGGTAAAACAAAGTAAGTAGTAGGAGCTAGAATCAATATTGCAATTACTACACTAGCAATTATATCTTTTGCTGCCATTTTTTGTTCAACTCATTTTTTGATGTAAAAACACCTAAAATAGTCATATTCAATTTTAACTCTTAAATATTCTCCTAAAATGATTAAAAAGAAGAAAATGAAAGAAAGAGAAAAAGGAAATTATTTCCTTTTCTTAACATAAAGTATCAAGGATGGGATTATAGATAGGAAAATTATTACAAACCAACTTAGAAAGGTGTATTCAGATACTATTGGGGGAGGAATATAGGGACTTGATAAAGGATATAAATCAAATGATCCAGAGGGACCATCAATTGCATAAGTTCCTGATACCCAATTTGACCAGTAGTTGCCTTCATTTAGAGTTGTGTTATACCAGTAATTCTCTGAGCCTGAATCATAGCCATAGCTAGAGCCCATTGCACAGTTGATTAGATTGTTGTGATAAATTTCATTATAGTTAGAATTTTCCAAAGCTATACCAAAGCCAAGAAAGTTTTGAAAGTCATTTGCATAAATAGAAAAATTATCCACCATGTCGATGAAATAAATTCCAATATTGCCATTGAAAAAATCATTATCTTTTATTTCTCCTCCTGTGGATTCAGCGCTAATTATGCACATTGTATTATCATGGAGTGTATTGTTGTAGATATTAATTTCCTCACAATATTGGATACCAATCCCATATCCTGCATTGTTGATATAACTATACCTAATATCTATATTCTTACAGAACAATAGGTCAACTACTATGGCAAGACTGGATGCTAGTTGATCTTGAGAACTGATCTGGACATTAGAACAATTTACTAGAATGAATTGGCTATATCTTACCCAGATATTGGTATCTGTAACATTCTCTCCGTAGTATATTAGTTGTCCATCAATATAATTACTAGTTACTTGATAGGTTAATAGATCCGCAACATTCACATCATAAACTCCGAGACCACAGTCTATAAAGTCATTTCCACCAATTCGTGAGTAATCAGAATATCTAGAATATATTCCATGGTTAATGCAATCAAAAACATCATTATTACCTATGAAGGGATCATATGAAGAGTAGACTTCAATTCCGGTATAACCACCTTCACAGATATTATATTGGATGACTATTTCATCTGAATCCTCAGCTAGAATTCCTTGTTCTTGATTGTTAAATAGGTGGTTGTAGTATACATACATATGGTAACTGTTTTTGGCATATATACCTCGAAAACTATCGGAAACAGTATTATTCCAGATGTAGGAG
>JAEOSZ010000054.1 GCA_016840095.1 Candidatus Heimdallarchaeota archaeon | reverse complement strand
TTCAATGATGGTTATCAAACCATTCCGGTTTTCTTTGTTCGCAGGATAGTTGAAGCAATCAAAGACAAAGGAGGATATCCCTTTGTTACTGATAATCCAACTTCTGTTTATAATGCTGTAAATAGAGGATACACACAAGAAACATGTGGCTGTCCAATTATTCCTATTGCTGGAGTAAAAGATGGTTATACTTCACCAGTTGAAGTCAATTACAAAGGAATAGATACATTAGAACTTGCAGGAGCATTGAAAGATGCTGATGTTTTGGTAGATTTATCTCATGCCAAGGGTCATGGTTCATGTGGTTATGGTGGTGCAATAAAGAATCTAGCACTTGGTGGTTATTCAGGTCCTACTAGGTGGAGAAAAATTCATGGTGCATCTCACGTTGATGAATATTGGGACAAAGCTAAAGGTAATCCAGAGCTAGCTAAGAAACTTGTTGAATCTTGTCCTTATGGAGCGCTTAATTATGATGAGGAAAAAGATGATCTCAAAAGAAACTATCATGATTGTCGTCAATGTATGACCTGTTTAGAAGTCGATGGAGGTCTAGGAGCGGTTAGGGTTCCTAAGGAAAGCTATGAAGCTTTCAACGAAATGATGGCAATAGCTACAAATGAAGTATTGAAGACATTTGAAAAAGACAAGGTGATGTACATAAATTTCTTGACACAAATCACCCAATATTGTGATTGTATGGGCCTAGGTCAACTTCCTATTGTTAACGATATTGGTGTTGTTGGCAGCAAAGACATTGTCGCTGTTGAATTCGCTACATTAGATCTAATCAAAAAAGAAGGTCTAATTGAGCAAAATATTCCTCCTTATAACAAGCATGTCAACCTCAATCCTGATGAAGACCTTCACCCCTTTACTCGCGTTCATGGTCCTTACAAAGATCCTTATGCAACTGTTGTTTTTGCTGAGAAGATGGGTATGGGCACTTCCAAATATGAACTAGTTGAAATCTTGTCTGCTTCAGAAACTATGAAGATGGAACCTCCTAAGAGAGAGTTTGAAGGTGAACCTACCTTCTTCTAATCTCCTCCTTTTCCATTTTTTTATTTGTTAAATCTAAAATGCATTTGTATTTTGCTTGAGAATTTCGTCACTTATCCAGTTATTAAAAAGATCTTTGAAATTTTCTAGGGATTTTTGAACAACAGAATAATGTGTAAATTTACCCTTTTTCCAACCCTTTATCAGATTTAGATTTTCAAGTATCCTAAGGTGATAGGATATGTTAGATTGGCTTTTTCCCAATATAGCCTCTAGTTCACATACACATCTATCCTTTTCCATAAGGATTCTAAGAATTAAAATTCTATCAATATGAGAAAAGGCTTCCAGCTGCTTTGATAAGTCAATAAAGTCTGGTTCATTGAAAATCTCCTTTCTATAGATTAGTAATTTATCATAATATTTGCTTGCATCCTCAATGTCTTCACACTTTGATAGAGTTGTGATTAATTCCATCTCTTTTTTGCTATATTCCATATATTTCACATTACCTTAACAATATTATAAACTATTTTCGGCCTTATTCATATCAAAATATTTTAATATGAAACAAATCTTCTTGATATATAAAAAAATTGTGGCGTGGGAAAATATTTGAGCGAAGTTCTTGAAACTAGTCAAAGTGTTGAAGAGACCAAGAAGGAGGGAGGACTTGGATTATTTGAAAAATTATTACCTATTTGGATTGTAATTTGTATGGCTATTGGTATTCTTCTTTCTATCTATGCGCCTAGTATTGCAGAAGCTGTTGACAGTTTGCAAGTTAGGGGGATTTCAATACCAATTGGAATATGTCTTTTTTTCATGATGTATCCTGCAATGCTTAATCTAAAAGCTTCTGAGTTGAAGAAACTAGCAAAGAATCCTAAACCAATTATTCTAACCTTAGTGTCAAACTGGATTATAGCACCTTTCGTAGGGTGGGGGCTTGGCAAACTCTTTCTTCCTGGAAATGAGCAATTGATGTTTGCTATAATTCTTTTAGCTTCTAGTCCTTGCACAGCAATGGTCTTGGTTTGGGGTTATATGGCAGACGGAAATCAGGAACAAAATGTGATTACTACAAGTATCAATACTATAACAATAATGATTGGATATGCTCCTATGGTTGCATTGCTCTCTGGAATTTCTAATATCTCCATAGATGTTGTATCACTCATTATTTCAGTAGCATTTTTCATTGGAATTCCCCTTATATTGGGTATAGTTACTAGAGTATTAATCGTAAGAACAAAAGGTGAAGAGTGGTTTAAGAACAAATTCGTCCCAGTTGTTGGTAAAATATCAATAGTAGCTTTACTAACAACATTAGTTGTTCTGTTCTCATTAAATGGTAATGTAATGATAAGCAATTTCAATTTACTATTGCTAGTATCGGTACCACTGTTGCTAGGTTTCATCATAGTAGTCGGTTATAATCTACTCATCACTCGATTCACAAAACTAGCATATAGAGAAGGAGTGATTACTGTCATTATTGGATCATCAAGTCATTTTGAAATAGCTATTGCAACAGCTATAGCGATTTATGGAGTCGGCTCAGTTGCAGCTCTAGGCACCACTATGGGTCTATTTTGGGAAATACCGATCATGGTTGGTCTAGTATATCTTGCGAAATTTCTTAAAAGAAAAAATTGGTGGAAAGAAACACCAACGTGATTTTTATTCTTGCTTTTTCTTTCCAAGCCCAGTTGCTATCAAATCAGTAATAGGTCCGTAAGCTATTCCGGCACCGAAGGTTGCAAAACTGAAGAAAGGATCTATCAATAGTAGAGTAACTGAAAAAACAAGCCCAAATAATGTTCCTCTAATTCCAGCATTAACCCATTTTTGCCATTGTTCTCCTTTTAGAATAACGATACCTTCTGCTAAACCAATAATCATTCCTAGTAAAACTCTCATTCCCCAGATACCCATTAGATAAACAATGTTTTCTCCATAGGTTCCTGGTATGCGTTGTCCTACACCTATTATACATGCAACACCTAATACTGCTCCTGCAAGTGTAGAAATTATAAATCGTTTGTAATTAACCATTTTTCTCAACTACAGTTTATCAGAAGTAGCATAAAAATTCTGCGTAAACACAAGAGTTACAAAGATTATTAAATTTCTATACGTTTAGATGTCTAGAATGAACCAGAGGCGAAAAGAGGAAAGAGAACCAAGATGGATTTCTAAACGCTTTTCTAGAGGTTTCAAAGCTTTTGGAAGAAGGTATTTCACTTTTGGTTCAAACCGTTTTCGAAAGAGAATCAAATATGAACGAGAACTTAGAAGGGGTTCACCCGCACTTCAGATTGTTTGGATTTTAGTCCTTATTGTATTACTAATAGTACTTAGGGGGAAAAACTCAATCTATATACTGTATGTGTTTCTCCCCATTTATCTGCTACTTTTATTATGGGAAATTTGGGTTATGGGTGCACCTGCTAAAGAGAGAAAGAGGCAGTAACAAGTCGCATCGAACATTTTTTAAATCTTCTTTCCAGTTTTGACCAAGTGAGTAAAATGGATTTGAAAGGTAGATCACTTCTATCATTAGAGGATTTCACTGCAGCTGAAATCCGTTTTCTTCTTGATGAATCTAAACGATTGAAAGCTGACTTTAAAGCTTACAAAAGAACCAAACCTCTTTCTGGTTTAACTCTAGGAATGATTTTCCAAAAACGTTCTACACGTACTAGAGTCTCAACAGAAGTTGCAATGTATAACTTAGGGGGACACGCAGTTTTTCTAAGTTCAGCAGATATTCAGCTTGGTGCCGGTGAAACTATAAAGGATACAGCTCGTGTTCTAACTCGGATGGTTGACGGAGTACTGGCACGTGTTTTTTCACACAACGATGTCGTTGAATTAGAAAAATATGCATCAGTTCCAATCATTAATGCTCTTTCTGATAAGTATCATCCTCTGCAAATTCTTGCTGATCTCCTAACTATTGAAGAACACAAGGGTAAGCTTGAAGGATTGAAACTTGCTTGGGTAGGTGACGGAAACAATGTTTGTAATTCATTGCTAATCGGATGCGCAAAGATGGGTATGGATA
Source organism: Candidatus Heimdallarchaeota archaeon (assembly GCA_016840095.1). Taxonomy (GTDB): domain Archaea; phylum Asgardarchaeota; class Heimdallarchaeia; order Heimdallarchaeales; family Heimdallarchaeaceae; genus UBA460. Next base: position 22,853 of record JAEOSZ010000054.1, on the reverse strand, counting down.
TGTCGGTAGCTACACCAAAAGGTTATGAACCACCTACAGATGTTGTAGAACTTGCCATAGATTATGCAGAAGAGACTGGAGCAAAGATCGAAATTACAAATGATGCTGTTACAGCTGTTACCAATGCAGACGTAGTAGTAACTGATACTTTCGTATCTATGGGAGAAGAAAAAGAAGCTGCTGCCAAACTCAAGGAATTTGAGAATTACGTTGTTACAGAGGAGCTTGTTGCTAATGCTAAATCAGACTATCTATTCATGCATTGTTTACCTTACAAACACAAAGAGGCAACTGAAGAAGTATTTGAAAGTGGAAACAGTGTAGTATTCGATGAAGCTGAAAACAGACTACATACTGTGATGGCAGTTCTAAATTGCTTTATGGGGGGTTAATAGCCTCCTATTTATTTTTGTTATACTTTATTGTTCGAAAACTTTTTACATTTCTAGGGTTCTTCTCAATTATGATCAAAGTTGCAAGTATACAGATTGCACCAATCTTCCTTAATGCACAAAAAACATGGAATAAACTCTCTGAAAAAATAATTGAAGCTGTTTCCAATGGAGCTGAACTTGTTACATGGGGCGAAACCCTGATTCCAGCTTATCCTATATGGGTTTCACCTTCAGGTGGAGCCAGATTTAATGATACTGAACAGAAGAAAGTTTATTCAAAATATTGGGAAGAAGCTATTAAGCTAAGCAACAGTTCGATAATTGATGAGATGAAAGAACTAGCACAAAAGCTGGGAATTATGTTTATGGGTGGCATAGCAGAAAAAGAGGGAGCCTCTATTTATTGTACATTATTAACAATTGATCAAAATGGAAAAATTCTAGGAAGACATCGCAAGCTTAAACCTACTTATGAAGAAAGGTTAGTTTGGGCAGATGGTGATAGAGAGGGGTTGAAAACTTATGATCTTAAAGGAATCAAAGTAGGAGGATTAAACTGTTGGGAGAATTGGTTGCCTCTAGCAAGAGCTGCTTTACACTTACAAGAAGAAATCCTTCACATAGCTGTCTGGCCAGGCAGTTCAAAGTTAACTGAGGATATAACTCGTTTCATTGCTCTAGAAGGTCGATCTTGGGTTGTATCAACTTCCGGTTTGATTAGACCAACTGATTTCTCTCATTTAGATGAAACCGAATTTCCAATGAAGAAAATACTTGAATCTCGTTCTTCAAGTTGGCAGAATGGAGGTTCTGTTATCGTCAATCCAAAAGGTGAAGTTGTTGCTGGTCCTTTAATCGATGAAGAAGGCATCCTATATGCAGACATTGATCCCCTTCTAGCAATTCAAGAAAGACAAAATCTTGATATAAGTGGTCATTATGCACGATTTGATCTTTTCAACAAACCCTAATTCCTAAGAGAAGGGTTGGGAGGAAGCTAGCAATAAAAGTGCTTATATGAGAATTATATTAAAATGTGGTCTTGCTAGCCTCAATCTAATAATATTAAAAATTATTTAAAAACCTAAAAGAAGTTAGCTGCAATTCACCCAAAGAGGTTTTCGAAAGAAACTTGGGACCAATCGATCAAACTCATAATTATCCCAAAGATAATTGCAAATATGAGTATGGCAATTCCAATGAGTAAGATCTCCTCTAGGATAGGGCCACCCTTTTTATTCAATCTTAAACTTTTCAATTTTTGAAAGATTAACATTTTAGTCAATGGTAGTACTCAAGGTCAATATTTAAACTCAACAAAAAATGAAATTATCAATAGAATAAAGCAGAAAAACCATTAAGTGGTTATCTTTATTTCAGCCTCTATCATCTCTTTTTCTGGTGCAAGTTTTTCATCTGTTTCTAATTTTCCTGCCATTATTTGAGCAGCAATACCAGAAGTTACTACCTTTTTGAATTTCTTAGAAAGATTTGTAAACCAAATTAATGGGCTGAATTTTTTTGGCAATATTAGATTCTCCTTTGGTTTTAGTATTAATTCTACGATTTCTTTTGCTAGTTTTGTAACATCATATACTTTGAAAGAAGCCTTTCCAATATTTGCCACTTTATTAAATTCTGTACCATAGGGTCCGGGAAGAACTGTGGAGACTTTTACACCATATCCTTCCAATTCCTCTCTAATGCAATCACTAAATGATTTTACTGCTGCTTTTGTAGCTGTATAAACAGCAAATGGATATGTGGGAAGCATTGCTAATGATGACGATAAGTTGATAATATGTCCGTGACCTTGATCCTTCATTATTTTTGTAGCTTTTTGAGTCAATTTAATTAAAGAGAGTACATTAGTTTCTATTAATTCATCAATCTCCTCTTCAGGTTGATCTAGAAACAAATTTACCTTCCCTATCCCTGCATTGTTAATGAAAATGTCAATTGATTCGAATACACTAATTGAAAGATCTATTATTTTATCTCTGTCTTCACTATTTCTTACATCAGCTACGATGGGTAATACTTTCAAACCCATTCTTTTTAGACTTCCAGCTGTTTGCATCAGCTTTTTCTTTCTTCTTGCAACAATCACCATTTTTGGTTTGTGAACTGCTAAAGCAAGAGATACCGCTTTCCCTATTCCCGAGGAAGCACCTGTGATAACAATTACCTTATCTTGAATCTGTGAACTCTTTACTTCTTTATCCCTAACATTATGCATAATATCAGGAATTGTTCTAAAATAGTGTATAAAAACCCAAAAAAAACCTATGAGGATTGTTAGATAAATACATGTTCCTTTCCTATACTCTCCAGCATTTCAATTGCATTCTTCCTTTGTTCCGATCTCGCACCTTTTTTATCTATTAGTGCTCCAACAGGTGATTCAATTGTTTTCTCGAAAGCTTGTTTAAGTACTTCTTCTGTTAAATCATCTAATGAATGTTTAGCTGCAATGTGACTAACAAATACATTTTCATTTTCCATCAAATGTTTATGAAAACGATAAGCATAATGATTTCCTCCTATTCCAATATAGCTCTGATTCTGGAAATTGCCTCTTTTTATGAATCCTTGAGCTGTTTCTATTATTGCTTCAATTACAGCTGTAGCACCAGTCTCATGCACCCAATATTCTTCACTACTACCCAATTCCATGAAAATAAGAGGAGTCTTTAATTCAGTGGGTCCATGATGAGTTACTTCTAAATCAACCTTAAATTCATCTAGATTGAACTCCACTTGTTTTTGTTTTAACTTTCTCAAACCGAAATTCAATGCCCAACTTGAGGTATGTGAAAGCTCTGATTCTCTCCCAGCTAATGTTATTTTTGACCAGTTTCCAGTAGGATGGATTAACAATGCTGGGGTTCCGGAAGCTGCTCTATGACGACTAGCAAAGATGTATAGCTCAGCATTAATTGCTTCATCAAGATGATTGGATTCTACTCCATCTTTCTTTGTGTGAATTAGTTTGATGTTAGTGGAATCTTGAATTAAAGAGTAGACTGGATTGCTATCAAATCTTTCATTTGTTTCTTTAAACAATGACTGTTTAATTAGAACCTGCCACATTGTTTGTGCTGCTTGATCTTTTTCTGGAACAATTATGGCTACTTTTGTATTTATAGTCAAAATATACACTTCTTCCTGTGTTAAAAACAGTTTATGAGTTATAAAAGTTTAGAGAATTATTCAATATATGAAACAGAATACAATCCCTCATCCAACTTCTTTACATCTTGAAGCTCTCTTAGCTTGAAGCTAACTTCTTGTTTTGTTTTAACTGGAAATCCATAGAACTCGTTACTATATTTCGTTTCACCATGTTTGTCAGAATATTCTTTCATAAACTCTTTATGCTCTTTCAATCTGATTTGGTTGTATTCATTTGCATGAGTTACTATATCCTTAATTCTGCTATCAATTATCTCATTGAAGTTTGTAGCAATTTCAATCCCAACACTGTTTCTTTCTAAAGCCATAGCTGCTAGCATTGTTGTTCCTGTTCCAAGGAAGGGATCTAAAACAGTGTCATATTTCAATGAATACATGCTAATTAAACGATAAGCCAATTCAAAAGGAAAGGCTGCGCTCCTTTCTCTGATGTTGTTCTGTTTCAAAGATTGATGAACACCTTTGAGATCCCAAACATCAGAAAACCACTTGTTTCTTTCTTCCCAGAAATAGCTACTATCAAACCTTCTCTGCTTCTCTTTCTCTGTTTTGAATTCTCTTTTACCACCTTTACGAAAAACAAGAATGTATTCATGTTCTAGAGTTACATAACCTCCTGGTGGTAGCATACCTGAACCCATGAATTTGTTTGGGGCATTTGTTAGTTTTGTCCATATAATGAGAGGAAGGCATTGAAAGCCCAACTGACAACAATGTGAGATAATTCTAGCATGAGATGCATAAAGTTTGAAATCTTTTCCAATGCTTCTTGTTGTATCTCCTATATTGATACATGCAATGCCATTTGTTTTCAAAACCCTAAATGCTTCATTCCACACTTTATCAAGCTCTAGATGCATTAGTTCAAAAGCTAAATTTCCATCTTCTTTCTTTAATGCCACACCTATTTCTGCATTTAATTCAGAAAAAACATCATCCCAGATCTGAACTAGAGGATACATAGGACTGGTAAGAATTAGATCTACAGTTTCATCTCCAATCGTGCTCATATCTTGTGCATTCTGGAAATATATCCTATGGTTTGTTTCTAACATGTGCTTCCTCTTTCTTTTTTCATCAACTTTTGAATATTGTTAAATTTGATACTATATCCTAAAAGTGTTAGCTAGATTAAAGTTTTGTGTAAAAATATAAAATTGAAATGTGGGAAAAGTACAGCGAAAGACTTTTTTAAAAACTATTTTTAGTAGTCACAGTCATTATCAAAATAATCATTTAATTATGTGAAAATCATGTCAGATGGAGAAATTATTAAGATAACAATTGATGGCAAGGAAATCGAGTGTAGAACAGATGAAACCTATCACTCTATTGCTGAAAGAAATGGTATAGAAATACCAACATTGTGCCATCATCCAGCTATAGAACCTGCAGCAAAATGCAGAGTTTGTGTCGTTGAAGAAACGGTAGGTGATGCTTCTAAAACAGTAGCATCTTGTAAGGAGCTTGCTAAACCAAACGCAATTGTCAAAACTGATACAGAAAGAATAGTCAGAACTAGAACAGCGCTAATTACTAAATTTGCTAAACTTCACACTGGTGACTGTGTTATTTGTGCTTCTGGACAAAATTGTAGAGTTAAAATATGGGAAGAGAAGTTTCTAGATCAACCTGTGGAAAAGGAGAAAAAAGAAATAGAGCTACATGAATCAAATGAGTTCTTTTCACTCAATTACGAGAATTGTATCAAATGTGGAACTTGTACTAGAGTTACAAGTGATGTTCAAGTTTGTAATGTATTATCAATAGAGAAAGGTAAATTTGATGGTTATCCAACTACACCAGATGGAGGTAGTTTTGAAAGTGCAGGTTGTGTTGCTTGCGGTAATTGTACTGTTGTTTGCCCAGCTGGAGCACTTGTTACCCATCATGTAAGAGATGCAGAATACTGTGATGATTTAACTAGGACTACAACTATATGCTCATACTGTGGAGTAGGTTGTAATTTTGATGTTTTAGCAAATCCAGATACAAATGCAATTTCTCATGTTGAATCAAACTTCGATAATGTTGTCAATGGTATGGCTTTGTGTGTTAAAGGTAGATTTGGATGGGATTTTGTTAATCATCCCGAAAGACTAAACACACCACTCATCAAGAAAAAAGGAGAGTTTGTTGAAGCTTCCTGGAACGAAGCTTTTGATTTGATTGAACAAAAATTAAAAAACATTCGAGATGAAAGCGGTCCTAGAGCACTTGCCTTCTTATCTTCTGCCAAATGTACCAATGAAGAAAATTATCTTATGCAAAAGTTTGCTAGAGCAGCTGTTGGAACCAATAGTGTGGATCATTGTGCAAGACTATGTCATGCTTCAACTGTTGCGGGTTTAGCTCGTGCTTTTGGTTCTGGAGCAATGACAAACAGTATTAATGATTTAACTAATGATGCTGAAGTGATATTTGTAATAGGAAGCAATACAACAGAGGCTCACCCGGTTATAGGAATTAAAATTAAGCAAGCTGTAAAGAAAGGCATTAGTAAACTCATTGTAGCAGACCCAAGAGAAATAGAGTTAGTAGATCATTCTGAAATCTATCTACAACAAAAACCAGGCTCAGATGTTGCTTTAATCAACGCTTTCATGAAAGTTATTCTGGATGAAAAATTACATGATGAGGAATTTATCAATAATAGAACAGAAGGATTTGACGAATACAAAAAGGGTTTAGAAGATGTATCTGTGGAATTACTTTGTAAAATTGCAAACGTTGATGTCGACAAAGTCAAGGAAGCCGCACGTATGTATGCTAATGCAAAAACAGCTTCTATTGTTTATTCTATGGGAATAACCCAACACACTACAGGTACTGATAATGTATTGTCGTTAGCCAATTTAGCAATGCTAACTGGTCAAATAGGAAGACCAGGTGCTGGTGTTAACCCTCTTAGAGGTCAGAATAATGTTCAAGGTGCATGTGATCTTGGAGCTTTACCCAATGTTTATCCTGGATATCAAAATGTGACAATTCCAGAAAACAAAGTAAAATTTGAGAAAGCATGGGGAGTGTCTGATTTAGATAACGAGGTTGGTTTAACTGTTGTGGAAGTAATGCATGCAGCCCACAAAGGAGACGTCAGAGGCATTTACATAATGGGTGAAAATCCAGCAATAAGTGATCCGAACCTCAATCACGTAAGAGAAGCTCTTGAAAAATGTGAATTCTTAGTTGTTCAAGATCTTTTCTTAACTGAAACAGCAAAATATGCCGATGTTGTTCTTCCTGGTGTCTCTTTTGCTGAAAAAGATGGAACTTTTACAAATACAGAGAGAAGGGTTCAACGTGTTAGAAAAGCAATTGATCCTATTGGAGATAGAAAACAAGATTGGATTATACTCCAAGAAATGCTTAATCGATTTGGAATTGAAACAAAGTATAGTGATCCCAGTGAGATTATGGATGAAATAGCTTCAATATCACCAATCTATGGAGGAATAAGCTTTGAAAGAATCAATAAAATTGGATTACAATGGCCCTGCAAAGATAAAGAACATGAAGGAACCAAAATATTGCACCAAAGTGAATTCAGTAGAGGAAAAGGCAAATTCCATACAGTTTCGTATATAGATCCAGCTGAATTACCAGATGAAGAATATCCATATATGCTAACAACAGGACGTATTTTGTACCATTTCCACACTGGAGAGATGTCTAGAAGATCTAAGGGATTACATGAACGCAGACCTATTGAAAGAAGTGAAATAAATACAAAAGATGCAGAAAAATTAGGTATTAAAAACGGGGACAAAATAACCATAGAATCAAGGAGAGGTAAGCTAACAACCGTTGCTAGAGTTACAGATAGGATACAGGAAGGTTTGGTGTTTATGTCTTTCCATTACAAAGAATCAGCTGCAAATCTTCTAACTAATGATGCTTTAGATCCTATTGCAAAAATTCCAGAATTCAAAGTATGTGCTATCAAAATTTCAAAATAGTATCCTAGAAGATTACTCTATCCTTCTAGGTTTAATTTCCATTTTTCTTCTTAATTCTTCCATTTCTTTAATAGTGTCAGATTTTCTTTCATCGGGAAAAAACTTCACAAGGTCATCTAGAGAATGAAGAGCTAAGAAAGGCATCCCACAATTAACCCAAAATTCGTGTTCCTTCTTCAAAGATTTAACTCCAAATTCCTTGTATTCTTCAGTAGAAATTTCTTTCTGCCTCCAAAAGTTGGACGACATCAAAAACGCTGAATAGTAATTCTCAATATCTATAAGTTCTTTCAAGAATCTGTTTTTCCTTGGATATTGGCTTCTATCAAATGACAAATCTATACTTTCCCTACTGATTATAGTTGGTTTAGGAATATCAATTGTATTTGAAATGGAATATTTTGATGCTCTACTATCAATATCAGTTTGTACATTCACGTTTGTGAAAATACTTGAAGATAATTTGTTCTTATCAAGAATTTCATCTATGCTGTAAGCTTGAATTTTGTTAGATAATCTAATTGGAACATCTGCTCTCGACAATGAAATCTGAGCAAAGTTATTTGGAAATATAATTGTTTGACCATACAAAGCAAGTAAAGGTTCAATCATACCATTTTCATATTGGAGAAGACTTACTCCCTTTTTCTCAACTCTCATTCCTTTCAAAATTCCTAAGTTAAGATAAGGTCGATCTGATGGAATAAACTGAATAATAGAATTTGTATATTGTATCAAAGTTGAGTAAATTCCTTTTAAAACCCCATCTAGAGCTGTTTCCTTCAAGTCTATAGTAAAATCTATTTTGATATCAGGCAAGTACTGTTTTACTATTTTTTCATAATCATTCTTTCTAGAACTTGAATTCACTGAAACATTGATATTGTCATATTTTTCTAGTCCTTGTTCGACTAGATGTATCAAAAGAGGTTTATCTCTAATATATAGTAGTGCTTTATCTAACCATTTACCATCCTTCTTTTGAAATCTTCTTGAGTAACCACCAGCAAGAATTGTCAGTATATGATTAGACATTATGAGTAATGTCTTTTCTCTCTATAAATGATTTTTGAAAAGAAAAATAAAATAATAAAAAAAAAGAATAGAATTAGTAAGAATCCTCAGATTCTTTTTCTACTTCTGTTTCAATTGCATCTTCGACAGCTTCAGCGATTTCTTCAACTTTTTCTTCCACAGCTTCTGTAACAGCTTCTTCAGTTACTTCCTCTACAACTTTTTCTACAACTTCTTCAGCTATTTCTTCTGCGGCTTCTTCGCTAATTCCTTCTGTCTTCTCAAGGACATCTTCAACGACATCTTCAACGACATCTTCAACGATTTCTTCAACAGCTTCTGTAACTTCTTCGACAATCTCTTCAACAATTTCTTCGACTACTTCCTCAACAGCTTCAGCGATTGTTTCTTCCTTATCAAGTACTTCTTCGACAGCTTCTTCAACTTCTTCAACTACTTCTTCTAGTACTTCTTCAGAAACTTCTTCAACCACTTTGTCTATGATTTCTTCAGTCTTTTCTTCGATTGCTTCTTTAACTATTCCAGCTACTTGTTCGTCAGATATTTCTGCTGCTACACCTTCTGCTACTGCTTCAGTAACCTGTTCAACAACATCTTCAACGACATCTTCGACAACATCTTTTACTGTGTCTTCGATTGTTTTCTCTACTTCAGGTTCTGGTTCAGGTTCAACGACATCTTCGACAACCGGTTCAGCAACAGGTTCTGGCACAGGTTCGACAACAGGCTCAACAAAAGTTTTAACTGGAGGTTCAACAACAGGTTTAGGTTCAGAAAAAACAACAGTTTGAGGCTCTGGTTCTGGCTCAGGTTCAACAACAGGTTCCATTGCTGGTTCATGTGTTGGTTCAACAATTGGTTTTGGTTCATAGACCTCTTGAGGTGTTGGTAATTTTTGGTCTTCAACTTTTGGAGTTTCTTCGAAAACACCCTTAGCTGGAGGAACATCTTGTGCAAATACTTTCTTTGGGAACGAATCTTGTCTTGAGTCTCCTTGGAAACCACCAAGATCTGTATCGATATACTTCTCTTGCACTGTCTTGTGTAAATCACCAATATTGTCTTCGGTGATTTGTTCCATTCTGCAACCACTGCCTGTCCTCTCTCCTGATGCAAGCATAAAACCTGATCTACTGATAGTATCGGCGATTCTTCGACCTGTTCGTTGTGCAACAAGTCCTAAATGGCTACCAAAAATTAAATGCCATTCTTCCTTCTCACGTTGAAAAATTAAAAGACCATCTAAACCTAAAGAAGATAAATGTCTTGAAATATCAGCTAAATCTCCTTCAATTATCGATTGATATTTAGTTGAATCTGTTAATTCTTGAAAATCTCCTTTGCTATGATCGTATCCTAGAAAAACATTGCTTGGACTCATAGTAGTACCCTTTTTACAATTCTAATCTTATAGCTCAATTTTTAATAAAAAGTTATTCTCTTTAGGCAATGATACAAATAGCTTTTTGTCGGGAGAATTTGGAAGAAAAAAAAAAGATAGTAAATGAGACTATGTTTTATAGACTCATAGATTGAAGTTCTGTATTAACATCGTTTAGTATTGAGAAAATATTGCTAATAGTTGATACAAATAGTGCTGCCTGTGTTGATGGATCGGGTAGTGCTAGTATACCAAGTAAGGTAGCAAATTCTGGATCAATAGTAATCAAGGAATCTCTAATTATTACAAGAGAATCTCTTGGAGATACAAGTTGTGTCATACCAGTTGCAATAGCGTCGTTCATGTAGGAAATTGATTGTGTCATATTAGATATTGAATAAAACATAGATGCATTAGCGGCTATGAGATTATTTTCTGCTGCAACGTAGTCAAGTATTGTAAAGTTTGCTTCAGCTTCCGTAACATTAGCATAGGTATAACTTAGTTCTCGCAGAGAGTATATCATAAAATACATAGCATTCGCAATATACTTAGTGTTAGCTATCGAATTAATCATATCAAATTGTATCATAGTTTCTGAAAATCCTAATGCAAATTCACTCAAGAATCCATAACCATCTGTTTGTGCTTTGTTGTATACAATAGTTGCAGAATCATTTACTGCGATAGCATCAACTTCAATACTAGTTAAAGTGACATTAATAGCAGCAGTGTCATCCAAAACTGATTGATAATCTGAAATGTTTTGATAATCAGTCGATTCGAATATGTCTAGGATGCCCTCCATATCAGTAAAACCAGTAGCTAGATTTTGACCTAAAGTCGAAAATGGTATTCCTACTTGAGTTAAATCGTATGTCAGACCTAGAAAGTCTTTTCCAATTGTGATGTTTCCACCTACCCTTGTTATAATATCTTGGACTTCTGGAGCACTTAATTCTGTATCAACTATTGAAAAGTTACCATATGCATAATCAAAATTTTCTAATGTTCCATTAAATGCTGTTATTTCTCCAATAGATGTTCCAGCAAATAGAACATTTATCCATCCAAGGAAGAAGTGTACTAGTGTTGCATCTGTACTTCCTGTAGGTTTAGTCAAGAGTATTGTTACACCGCTTATTAGGTCTAGAATATCTTGAAGATACAAATTAGCCAAATCTGCATAAGTATTAATTGCATCAATTGCAGTGTCAGGAAGTGCCCAATCTAACCAAAGTAAATCGTTTCTCAAATCATCTACTGAAACATTTTCCAAACTTACGAGGGCTTCTTCAATCAGATATATGTTATCACTAATAAAATCTACACCTACTCTTATTTCGTCAATTGCTTCATTGAATGCTGTTTCATTTACCGCATTTATTTGAGCAGTTTCGCTACCATCAGGTGCAGCTTTAACAGAGAACGTTCCATTAAAAACTTCACTGAAACTTTCAATACTACCCATAATAGAAAACAGTCCTTCCGTAAAAGGACCTATCCCTTGAGAAATTTGTGAAAGAGCCAATGACGCCCAATAGGCATTAGCAAGTATTGATCCAAGGAATGGAATAAAACCTACCATTTTTATTAGACCTGCACTTTGCAAACTTTCCAATGTCTCCGCCGTCTGGTTGAAATACGTAGACGCGTTGTATAAACTATCTATAGCCGCCTGTCTTTCTGCAGGGGTTGCAGTCTCATTGAAAAGAACATTGAATGCATCTACTAGTATCATTGCTCCTGGTGCTAGATCTGTCCCCACAACCACCGCTCCTGCTAAGGTTAGGTGTATTATTGGCGTTAGTATCAAACCTAGAATAATAAATAGTGCAGCAAATATCGATTCGAAAATCGTCATGATTTTTGGTACCGTCGTAAATATCTGTACTACCCAAGTCAAACCTAAGGTTCCAAAAAAGAACATGGGTAAGCCCAATGCCAGATCACCGACAAATGCAAATTTACTATATTTTTCTATTTGCTCTAAAGTACCATTTGCAAACATGTCGGGATTCGTTTCATTCAGAGCATATATTGTACCAAGAATTGGTTCAGTTCGTTCTGAAATAGGAGCAAATGGATTATACACCGGGGCCTCTATTACATAGTTAAATAGATAACCTGATCCAAATACTATTATTAGTAGAATTGGTACAGAGAGAGACACTCTCCCTTTGTCTCTTACTAATATTGCAAATACTGCAAGAATTACAATGCCTAAAACATAAGCTAGTATAGTTGCAGTTAAGCTCTCTCTAGGCTGAACTACAGCTTCGAGAAGAAACATTAATCCTATGAAGAATGCTGTAAATATTAGTAACCCAATCCCCCAAAAGCTCCATTTTTTCTTTGTAGTTGGTTCTACATATTCTTCTTTACTCATTAAAATCAACTTTTTATGTTGCTATCATCAGTATAGCTAATTCGGTTATTTATTATTTACCTTATTCCGCAAACATGTATCAAGTTCTTTTTTTCAACTAATTTCCTGATAATAAAAGAAAAATAGAGTGATTAAACTAATTTAAGATGTCTTGAACAGAAGTTGCTAAACCTATTCCAAAGTCAGGATTCAGATGCGACAGAGTTAGAAAGGATTGAGTTGATTGGTACATCGAACTTTCAATTGAACGAATATTTGATCCTATAAGAGGTAAGTAACTAGTTGGGAAAACTAAAAAGACAATTATAGGTGAAAAATCTCCTTCATCACTATTATCATCAATAAGCACTAAATCAAAACCATATACGAAATAATCTTCTGATAGTTGAAGCAGACCTCTAAATCGTCTAGAATTATTGTAGTTGTAAGGAAGTCCATTCATTAAGGAAGATGTTCCTTTGATTGCTAATCTCATTAGTAATTCTTCAGATAATGAAGAGTGATTATGTAAAACTACAGGTCCTAAACGTAAATCGAATTTTACAGATACGACCCCCAATTCTAGTATTTTTTCTTGCACAAGAGAATACGATGACACGATGATGAACCCAATATAACATTAGTTTCGCTCTATTTAAGAAAAACAGACAGAGTGTGTTGAAAGTGAACAAAATAAGCAGCGGACTTGGAATGAGTGTTGGCTGGCGACACAAAATTGCAACTGAATTTATAAATGGCTTCACCGAATGAAATCAATAATTTGGTGCGGGGAGGGAGATTCGAACTCCCGAACCACTAAGGACTGGATCCTAAGTCCAGCGCCTTTGACCACTCGGCAATCCCCGCCTAAACTTAAGAAAAAGCTTGGTCAATAAAATCAGCAGTTGTTATTTTTTAAATTTATTCTTGGGTGTGCTTGTTTACGTCTTTCGTAAAACCAGTGCACTGGTTTCTTCTTTGAACCCTCTCTTTTCATATAAAGATCGACCTATAGCTGTTGCATTCAGTCTGATTTTTCTAATATCTCTTTTCCATGCTTCTTCTATTGTTCTATTTAATATTTCTCCGCCAATTCCTTGTTTTCTATATTCAGGAAGAGTATACATATTCATAAGATAAGCTTCTTCTCCTGTTAAGTTTCCGTGCGAAGGGGGTACAATATGAAATGACATACCGCTAGTTGCAACGATTTTTTCTTCATCAAAAGCTAGCCAAGATACAAACAAATTGCTAGATATCTTTTCTTTGAAGTAGTTATATAGTGATATTTTCAACTCATCCATTGGTGTTGATGGGTTTATATCTTCAGCTTCTTGTAAGAAAATAATTCTTAAAGATACTAAATCATCAATATCATCTATTGTTGCTAATCGATAACTAAGCATGGGTTTCGAAATGCTTAAACTCTAATAAATGTTAATCTAGAGGCTTAAAGACTAGAAAAAATTTGGTGCCTCAACCGGGATTTGAACCCGGGTCTGCGGATATTCCTGCTTAGTCACGCGGACTTTCTCATGTGAAAGTCCGCAATGATTGGCCGAGCTACACCATTGAGGCATATAGTTATATCGCTTCTTTGCACTATTCTTTTTAATATTTTTCGTTGTTTGCTTTAATTTGCTTTTCTAAGAATTGAGTTATTTTAACAAAAGCTTCTTCTCTGTGTTCATCAACTGTTAGAATATGATCCCCTTTAGGAAGTTGAACTAATTCTTTTACTGTTTTTAAATCTTCGTAAATCCATTCAGCGCTTTTAGGAGATACAGTTTGATCTTCCTTTGATTGTATGATTAATGAGGGTATATCTATTTGATTCATTCTTCTATGTAAAACGTGTAAAAACTTCAATATTTGATATGCTGCATAGGTTGAATCATCAGGATAAGCAAATAAATCGTGTTCGACATACCATCTAATTCGATCAACGTTTCTTGGTCTATGAATCTTGAAATTATGTAAGAACCATATAATTGGTGCAAGTTTTCTTGAAAATCTATATAACGAATTGATTGTAAAAAGACCATTAAATCTTAATTTCGTTGCAGTGTAAAGAGTTAATGCTCCACCTAAGGAGAGTCCTCCAATAAACACATTATCATATTTCTCTGCACATTCTTTGTATACTTCTTCGATGCTTTCATACCAATCATTCCACTTCACAGAATCTAAATCTTTGGAATCTGTTCCATGTCCTGTAAGTAAAATGCCATAAATATCGTATCCTCTTTTACACAAATACTCCCCTAAGGGTCTAGTTTCTGTTGCAGAAGCACCAAAACCATGGACTAGAATAACCAATGTATTTGTTTTATTCTCATTTTTAGCTTTAAAGAAGTAAGGTTTTGCTAATTCTCTAAGTCTATCTGGAACAACTATTTCTGACATTCTAAGAGTACAAAGTTGGAGACATTTAAAATATAGTTGATTTGACTATAATGTAGATTAATAAACTTCCATTTACCCTTATATTGATTTCTGAACATATCTGAAAAAAGTTTATTAAACTTGAATACATACAGTCTGTAGGTGATGTCTTGATGGCAACAGCTTTCATCCTGATAAATTCAGAGATTGGGGAAGAAAAGAGCGTACTTAACCAACTTATGTCCTTACCCAACGTAAAAGAAGCTCATGTTGTTTATGGTGTTTATGATCTAATTGCTAAAATTGAAGCTGACACAATGGATGAGTTAAAGAAAATTGTCACTGAAAATCTACGAGCTTTAGAGAATGTACGAAGCACCATGACTATGATTTGCGTTGAAAAATAACCATTTCCCTCTCTTTTTTATTTAATAGCTATCCTATTTTTTTTTATGTACATTTTTTGTTCTGACAAATTTTAAATAAAAGTCTACTATCTTCAACCCTATGGATATTAGGATTCTTTATGAGATTCTTTTAGTTCTAGGTGGGTATTTGTTTGGTTCTATACCCTTTGCGTTTATAATAGTTAAAATCACTCAGGGTGAGGATATTCGAAATTATGGTTCGGGTAACATGGGTGCAACTAATGTAATGAGATCTTTTAGCAAAAAACTTGGATATATAACAATGGCATTTGATATGATTAAAGGTGCAATTCCAGTTTTTATTGCCAGATTATACATCTGGTTTGCCGATTATTCTGGTTTTGGAACAGAAACTGCAACTGGATTTCCAAAGTATCTAGATGAAGGATTCCTTTTAACTTTGGTAGCCTTCATGGCAGTAGTAGGTCATGCTTTACCTATTTGGGTGAAATTCAAAGGTGGAAAATCTGCAGCAGTTGGTTCAGGTGCAGTATTAGGAATTAGCCCTATTGCTTGGTTTGTTCTTATGGTATTGTGGATTGTATTATTGAAATATCTCAAGATTATGTCACTTTCAAACCTAATACTGTCATTATTAGCTCCTCTATTCTATTGGATTTTTGCAGGAAATGACTGGTTCTTTAACGGTAGCCTTTGGGCACTCATCGTTGCTAGTATAATGGTTGTTTTCATTTTCTGGCGTCATAAAGCAAATATCAAACGATTACTTACGGGAACTGAAAGAAAGATGGGTGAGAAGGGAGAAAAAATAGAATCTGAAAGTGGGTAGTCCCCTCTTTTTTTTACTATACAAGAATATATAACCGTTCGATGGAATAATCTTTTAGTGAGAATAATTGAAGAAAACCACCCTTGTTGCTACATTGTTGATTGTTTTGACTAGCGTAGGTGTGGGTGGCTATTTCATTGCTAATACTATTATTTTGAATTATTTTTCAGGTGAAGTAAATTTTGTTTCAATAAATTACTCTGAAGAGGTACTGAAAGGTGATCCCTTAATACTTAACTTTGAGTTAGAAGTTATTGGAACAAAAAAACTGAATGTGAAATCAGTCGAAATGGGAATTAATTCTTCTATTTATTCTTTAAATGACACAATTCATTATAATATTACTGAGGAATTATTAAGAGGACAGGATTTTCTCACTATTAACATAGGACCTTTGCTTAAAACAAGTACAGATTACTTCGTTCTTAATGTTGGAAACTATAAAATTGAATTCGCGAATATTACTTTTGAGGATAAAGCTTCAGCAATTTTCACTGACTTATCCTTAGATTTCAGTGTTATTAATCCTTCAGAAATAGAGAAACTCTCAAATGGAGATTTTCAAGTAGATTTAAATCACTGGACTATGAATCAAATGAGTGATAATATCTCTACAGGAATTGTTACTCATGGACTTCTAGATGGTGAAGTTCTATTCATCAGTAACACTCAAGCTGTTCAACCAACCGATTCAGTTTGGGTGAGTATTTCACAAACTGTTGATTTAACTAATACCCATTACCTTTCTTTCGAACAAGTGATAGAAAGCACAAGTTGTAGTATGCAATTTGATCTCTTTTTAGATGATATCATTGTTAACATGAGTCTAGAACTTGATGATGGTTCCCAGCAGGAACAAATCATACACTATGGAAAAGCATTAGGAAGCGTTAACGTTACATTAATGATTTCATTTGCATATGCAGATAACAACACCAACATCTACCTAGATAACTTGTCTATCCTGCAATATGAACATCGTGTTTTTGTTTTAACACTAAATGATAACTGGGAAACAATTGGTGATGAAATAGGTAGACCGAGTACTTTCGAAACAGTGATTAATGCATCCTACTACTTTGAAAAAGAATTAGGAATCAAGCTGATACCCATTCTAGAACTTGAATGGCAACCTGAAAACTTAAGCTGGGTGGTTGTAGATGATGATGCTCTGACTTCAGCAGGGGAAATGTTAGGTCTAGATGGTGACTGGGATGTCGTAATGGGAAGATCAAATCAAAATCATGGATTTGATATATTAGTTTCATACTCAAATCAAACATCTGATCATTATGGGTTCGCTTATTACGAAAGAAATGCTTGTTTTAATTTTGGTCAATCAGAGGAATTAGGAGAATATAGCTGGTTAACAATCGTTGGAGATTGGGCAGAAAATCTTATTCAACATGAAGTAAGCCATCTTTTTGGTGCAGAAGATAGAGATAGAACATTCTTTCCACCTAGTGTTATGAGTAAACCATCAAATCCCGACCAAGTTATTGCAGATTTTACAATAAACAGACTTTGGTTGCAAGTTAATAACTGGTTAATGGAAGATGTTTTGCTAATGCTTGAAAATAGGGAAATGTTTGATTAACAAGTTGTAACAAGAACGAAAAGCTTAATTAGATGAGTTTATCGCAGATAGTGTGGAATTACGGCCGGATGGTCTAGCTTGGTATGGCCCCTGGTTTGGGACCAGGTGATCCCGTGTTCAAATCACGGTCCGGCCACCAATTGTTTTAACTCTTATTTTGAGAAAGAATAATAAATCATTAGTTCCAAGAAAATCTATGAAAGTTTTTGAATATCCCTCATCTCCTGAAGAAGAAGTTACTGAAATCATTCATGGAGTAGAGGTTGCAGACAATTATAAATGGCTAGAAAAACTTGAAGATGATAATGTAAAAGAATGGGTCAAAGCTCAAAATACCTTCACAGATACCCAAATTCCAAAGAAACTTGTTGATGAATTTTCAAAAGAACTACAAGACTTCGTTTACTATTCTAGACAAGGTCCTAGGAAGATTAGAGGGACAAAAGAATTTTATTACAAAGTTGGAAAAGACGAGGAACTATTCATCATAATGATGAAGGATTTAGATACGAAGAAAGAAACCGTCCTTATTGATCCTCATGAATGGAGTGATGATCATACAGACGCTCTATATGTTTTCTTTCCTTCACTTAAAGGCAATTATTTGGTTCATGACAAGGTTCTAGGGGGTGATGAATGGGCATCCTCACTACACATTCTAGATACTAAAACAGGAGAATATATAGATGAACCCATCCCAAACACTCGGTTAGCAAGTGCTGTATGGCGTGATGAAGAGGGATTTTTCTACACACGTTATCCAGATAAAGATGAAGTTTCAGAAATACAAGCATACACTGAACGTAATATATTCCATCACAAATTAGGAACTAGTGTTTCTGAAGATAAACTGATTTATAGAAATAAAAATCCAAAAATCTTTACAGAGATTCAATCTACTCTAGATAATAAAAACTGCATAATATACTCTCATAGAGGTTGGTCACAAACAGATGTTTGGATATATAGAGCTGATCTAGATAAACTAGAACCAATCTGTCAAGATATAGAAGGCACTTTTCAAGGAAATCTTGTAGATGATAATTTCATAACTTTAACTAACTATCTAGCGCCAAATGGTCGTATTATCAAAATAGATCTTAACAAACCAGAAGTAGATAATTGGGTTACTTTGGTTCCTGAAAATGACCATTCATTGAAATTTATTGAATTTTATGGTGGTAAAATTCTTGCTGTGTATCTTGAGGAATCTTACCATAAATTGTATGTTTATAATTTAGATGGATCAGAAAAGGAAGCAATCAAATTGCCTTTTATTGGTGCCGTTTTCCTCTTTCAAGGTTCCTGGAATTCTAATGAATTTCAATACATTTTCACCTCTTTCCTACATCCATATACTGTTTATAAAACAAACATAAAAACAATGAATACAGAAGCTATTTTCCAACCCAAATTAGGAATAGAGTTTGGTGAGTACCAAACAATAGTAGAATGGTATAAATCAAAAGATGGAACAGAAGTTCCAATGTTTCTTACCTCAAAAAAGGATATCAAACTTAACTCTGACAACTTGACATTTCTTCATGGATATGGAGGTTTCAATATCTCAAATGTTCCTTATTATTACCCACTTTACGTTTTTCTACTCAAAAAGGGATTTATTCTAGCATTTCCCTCCCTTCGAGGTGGAGGTGAATTCGGAGAGAAATGGCATAAAGCTGGAATGTTAGAAAACAAGCAAAATGTCTTCGATGATTTTATTGCAGCTGCTGAATGGTTAGTAGCTAATAAATACACACAAACCAATTTACTAACTATTGAAGGTGGCAGTAATGGAGGTTTACTCACCGGTGCAGCAGTGACTCAACATCCCGATTTGTTTGGAAATGTCTTAATAGCTGTACCAGTGTTGGACATGGTAAGATTTCATAAATTCTACAACGCTCAACCTTGGATGGTAGAATATGGAGATCCGGATAA
Source organism: Candidatus Heimdallarchaeota archaeon (assembly GCA_016840095.1). Classification (GTDB taxonomy): domain Archaea; phylum Asgardarchaeota; class Heimdallarchaeia; order Heimdallarchaeales; family Heimdallarchaeaceae; genus UBA460. Next base: position 3,379 of record JAEOSZ010000054.1, on the reverse strand, counting down.
GGAAGAGGATTTCAGATTCCTCTATGAATATTCACCTTATCATAAAGCAGATCAAAATAACAAGTATCCGTCGATTCTATTAACAACAAATATCAATGATAAACGAGTTCATCCGATGCATGCTTTTAAGATGACTGCAAAATTACAAAAAATAGAGAAGAATAATCCTGTATTATTAAGAACAATAACCAAAGCAGGCCACGGAGTTGTTTCTAGAGAACAAACTGTAATTGAAACTGCAGAAAGAGCAGCGTTCATTATTTGGAGATCAACTATAGATTGAAATCGTTTATTCCTTCATGTTTCAAAGAATTTTTTATAAATCCATAAGTATACTTAATTTCGATGACAATAGGTTTTGTTACAGATAGTGGGTCTGATATAGATCCAGATTATGCTGAAAAAATAGGTGTAAAGGTTGTACCTTTGAGTATAACTTTTAGCAATGAAGATTCGATTGTTCATAAGGAAGACAAAAGTTTTGATCTTAATTCTTACTATGAAAAATATAATACAGTAAATGATTTTCTCGCTAAAACTGCTCAACCAACACCCCATGAATTCTATCTTGCTTATGAAGAACTTGTAAAGGAAGGAATTGATGAGATAATAGTAGTAACATTAAGTTCAGGATTAAGTGGTACAATTAATAGTGCTCGTTTAGGGTATAACATGCTAAAAAGAAAGAATAAGGAAGTCAAAGTTCATCTTGTTGATTCTTTACATGCATCCTATGCTGAAGTATTGTTAATTGAAGAAGGGTTGAAATTACAGAAAAAGGGTCTAGATGGAGAAAAAATTGCAAAAAAGTTAAGACAACATGTTAAGAAATTTAAGATATATATTCTATTTCCATCTTTGAAATACTTGCGTAAAGGAGGAAGAATATCAGTTACAAAGTATATTCTTGGAACTCTATTGAGGAAGAGACCAATTACTGTTGTAAATGAAGAAGGTAAAAACGAAGTAGCTAGTTCTGCAACAGATACAGATGAAGGAATTCATAAAGTCCTTGAATTAACTTCTGAAGGTTTTACCAGATTTCCAAAACAAGTTGTTATTATACATGGTAACAATTTGGAATATGCAGAAAGAATGGAGAAACAGCTCAAGGAACATTTCAAAAAAGCCAAAATAATTACAAGATGTACAGGTGTTACAATATCTGCTCATACTGGCCCTGATGTTCTTGCTTTGATATCTGAATTCAAATAATTCTATTTTTCCATTTCTTTTACTTTTCTTAGTTTCTCTTCTCTCTTTTCTTCAATATCAGAATAATATGTTGTAGAAGTAGGAATTTCAACTTGATCTCTTAATCTTTCTGAAGTTACAAGTGCATTGAAATAATCTCGTAAAGCATTAAATCGTTCTTCGTAACTTTTAGTTGAATCCATGAAAATCTCCCTGCTCATCGCGTGATACTTTTGCTCATGTCTTTCTATTATTGTAGTTCGTTTTGTTTTTATTAACCGAATTCTAGGCTGCTTCTGAATATATATAATCAAGTTTAACCATTTATCAGCTGTTGCTGGGTTTAGGCCTATTTCCTGTAGTTGTGATTTGGCAAAAGGTTCATCTAGATAGTCCATGAAATCGAAGATTGCTTTAGCTCTTTCAATCATTGTTCTTCGATTCTTAGATTCACTCATAATACATTATTGTACTCTTTTAATATAAAAACGTATTTATATTCAATGTCTTCTTTTTTGATGTATGCCAGAAAAAGAAGTTGATGAATCAAACATCAAAGTTGATATTAGCAATCATAAATGGTGGATTGTGGGAACTGTTCAAGCATTCTTAGATAAATATAATAAAGAGAGTGCAGAAGAGTTGAAAATAAGATTTGAAGAAAGATTCAACGAATTGATAAAACAGCACAAAAAGGAAGATACAACAGAGCTCCTACAGTTTTATAGACTCATTTCAGAATTTAGGCCAGCATTAGAATCAATTATGGAACCAGGTCAAATCTTTGAAAACATGTGCGACAGAATGGCAGAGATGTTTGGCATCACATTGGACGGCATCCAGCGAAAGCTAGATAATAAAGTCCGTCGTCCTTCTGAAAATGGTCCTGTTATGCCAGGAAGCGACAAAACAACTACAATTAAATTCTTCTGCACAGTCTGTGAAGAATTCCTAGATGTCCCAGAAGATCTAAAGAAACAGCTGTTAAACTCAGAAGAAATAATAGAATTACCAAAGCATCATGACAAAGAGTTAGAGATAAGAATAGTAAACATCACGGAGAATTCTTTTGAACTGAAAGACGATAAGGCATCTTTCAAAGTTAAATCCGCAAGGGAGTTAATGGGATATTCAAATGAGGAGATAGAAAAGATACAACAAAACCAGAATAAATTAGCTGAAATCTTTCCTGAAATTCTTGCTCAAGCTGAGGATGATATTGGAGAATATTTGAATGTTCTAAGTGTAGGTATTGATGTAGGTTCTTCCACTTCACATCTTGTTTTTTCAGGTTTAACTCTTAGAAGAGAACAGAGTTTCATGAATATGTCTAACCGATTTCATCTTATCAACCGTAAATTAATCTACGAAGGTAATATAATTGATACTCCTCTTCTAGACAGATATACTATTGATATAGATGCAGTTGTGAAATTCTTTGAAGAAGAATACAAAGAAGCTGGGATCACTACCAAAATGGTTGACACAGGTGCAGTAATAGTTACAGGAGAAACAGCTAAGAAACAAAATGCTGAGGAAATCGTTAGAAGATTATCCTCATCATCTGGCAAATTTGTCAGCGCTGCTGCAGGACCAAATTTCGAATCTCTTCTTGGTGCTATGGGAAGTGGAATTGTTGATCAAACTCTAGAAGAAGAGAATACTGTAATGAACATAGATATCGGTGGGGGAACAAGCAATCTAGCCATCGCATCTAAAGGGCAAGTTACAAGTACATCGTGTATAAATGTAGGGGGGAGATTGTTGGGAATTGATAAAGATTTCAAGATCTGGAGAATAGATGAACCAACAGAGTTTCTCTTCAAGGAACTAGGTCTAGACTATGAAATAGGAGATATTGTTTTAAAAGAGGATGTCAAGCTGATTGCCAAGGAATATGCCAAAGCCTTGATTGAAGTAATGAGGGGGCTAGCGAGAAGTAAAATTGCAAAATACCTGATGATGACGGAGAATTTGGATTTTTCAATTCCTATCGATGGTTATTCTTTCTCTGGAGGAGTAGCTGAATTCATTTATGGAACAAAAGATGAATATGAGGACATAGGTGTATATCTGGCTGAAGAAATTCAGATTTTAATGAAAAAACATAAGTTACAAATTGTAGAACCAAAAAACAAGATTAGAGCAACAGTCATAGGCGCAGGTTCATTTTCTCTTTCAGTAT
>JAEOSZ010000053.1 GCA_016840095.1 Candidatus Heimdallarchaeota archaeon | reverse complement strand
TACAATGAGGGGATTACAGATGTTGGAAGAAAAAATAAAAGAAATCGATAAGTTCATTGGAAATGCTGAATATAAGAAGGCACAAGAAGAGATTAGCAAGTTATCTAAGAAGACCAATATATCAGCAAATGATGAACTATCACTTCTGCATCGTACTTGTATTATTTTTGAACAGCTTGGAGAGTATACAGACTTAATTAAGACAGCCAAAGTAATGATTACAAAATCGAAGGAAGATGACAATCCTTTACGAGAGATAGATGCTCTCCTAGCCGAAATTTATGGAAACTATAGATTGAACAAAATTGAAACAGCTCTCAAATTAGTTGAAGAATTGGACAAACTAATAGATCAATGCAATATTGATGGAGTCAATAAAAGAAAGGTAAAATTGTTGGAATATAAAGTCTTTATCTATGCAGATAAAGGACAAGCTGATCAAGCATATATTTTTGCACAAGAAAGTTACATATTTAGTAGAGAAATAGAAGATCAATACTATCTATCAAGATCATATTATGCCCAAGGATGGGCTCTTATGCATATAGGAGATAGAGATAAAGCGATAGAAAATTTTGAGATGAGTCTAAAAATAGAAGAAGCTATAGGTAATCAGTATAGCATTGCTTATTCTGCATTTGCTTTGGGTTTTAATTGGAAATCCAAGGGAAGGTTCGATAAAGGTCAAGACTATCTTCTTAGATGCTTGAAAATAAGGGAGAAAATAGGAAATAAACAAGACTTAGTATGGACACTCCTCAACTTGGGGGATATTTACTATGAAGATGGAGATATACACAATTCACAAACTTACTATGAAAATTCTCTCTTAATATCTCAAGAAACTGATTACTGGTTCGGAATAGTTTTTTCTCTTATGCAGCTAGCTATTATATTTGAAGATCTTGAAGATCCTCAGCTTGTACTTGATACATTAGAAAAAGCATTAACCTATGCAAAAAGAATTGAAATCGTTGATCCTGAAGTACATGTACTTTATTCCCTAATTAGCTACATTACTAAAAACAAATTGAAGCAAATAAATATCAAGAGCTATATTAGTAGATTAGAAGAAATAAGTTATTCTTCAAAAACAAAGATTTTTGATCAAGTATATCGTCTTTCGAAAGCATTGATTCTCAGAATAAGTGAAAATTCCAAAAATCGAAAGAAAGCAAAAGTACTCCTTCATCAAATCATAGATGAAGATGTTATAGATTTTAATTACACAAAAATAGCTTTACTAAATTATGGAGAAATTTTAGTTGAAGATCTTAAAAAATACTTCGAAGAGGATGTAATAGAAACACAATTTACAGAACTAACTGATATTCTCACATCTGAACAGATACATTCTGTCTATTCAACAATAGCTCAAAGATTTATAGATCAAAGCAGATTAGCTTTAGAAGAAATAGATTTTGAAAAGGCTAAGCAATTAATAAAAAGAGTTGAAAATCTATTTGATTTTCTAGAATTGTATAATAAAGGACCAACTCCTTTTAGAATCATTTACATACTCTTTGTGAAGGAAAGGAATTTGAACGAATTAAGTAAAATTCTGAGAATTACAAAAGGAGCTTTAAGTAGTCAATTGAAATTGTTAATTAAACTAGATTTAGTGAAAGTGTCTAGAGAAGAACAAGTTCGTTCCGCTACTATGCTAAAGAAGTACTACTCTTTAAGTTCTAAGGGAATTGAACTTATTCAACCACTTGAGTTAAATCTTAAGGATAATATAAGAAATAATTTAGAGATAATTGACAAAGAACACCCCTTCATGATGGTTCCTCGTCTGAAGATGAAAATGATTAGAGATTCAACTTTATTTGTAGACAAATACCAAGACTATATAGAGGAAGTCCTTACACATAATCCTTTAGCACAACTAGAGAAAAATACTGTAATTACTAATACAAACGATGAAATTTGCAATCTCTTTGATGAAAGTGATGAGATAAAAGTAAATCATTTCTTCCTTACAGATAATCAATATGATTTATATATGAAATTGTGGGATGATTTTGTTGAAAAGGTACAAAATGAAGTAGTTAAAACTAAACCGGGAACAACAGAAAATCAATGTACAGAAAAACCAAAGCTTGTTTCCCATCTAACGTTACCAATAGGCAAACTAATGACTTTAGAACAAATCCTTGAAGCACAAAGAAAGGAAAAAATATCTGAATAGCAGGTTACTCTTAATCAACAGAAATTTCAGTGTACCTGTTCAGCTTATTTAGGAAGAAATCTGATATACTTTCTATAATCGTTATTATATTTATTCTCCAATTTATATAAAATAAATGGAATAATATATAAATCAGAAAGAGTTACTTCTTTAACATGAGCGAATCAGAAATTGAAGAGTTAGAAAAGGTATTGATGCCTTTTGCCTTAGGTAGATTCGATCTAGACAACTATAGATCTAATTTTCCAATGGGAAAAATGGCTATGAATATGGCAAAAAGGATGATGGGAGACTGGATAAATAATTACGTTACATGGCTAGTTAGAGCATTTGCTCGATGCTTAGTAAATGTAAGTGATGAAATTTATCTAAAAGATTTAGCAGCTGTAGTTTTAGCAGAAGCAAGTTACATGCAAGGAATCGGCCCCTGGGGACCCTTTCAGATGCAAATGGGACAAACAGGTGGAGGAGATAGATCTGCTATGGAACCACAAGTTGAAACAGAAGCTCATGCATGGTTGCTCCATCTACAGGAAATAGGAAAACTTCCAGGAATCTATGAAAGATTTACAGGAAGATATTTCATCAAATAAATGGGAGTAGAGAGAGTCAAAGATAGTTTCTTTGACACCCTACATATATTTTTCAAAATAGTTTAACATGATTTCAGGTTTTTCTCCAAAGTAATTATACATATCAAAACGATGAAGAGGTTGTTCTTCTTCAACAAATAAGATTTCTTTTGGATCAGGGCTATTATCATAAAATTGTTGAATATCACTCAATGTTGCCCATTTGTCTGTTTTTGCCTGCACAAAATAGACAGGGCTTGTTATACCATCGCAGTATTCCAAAGGTGACATCTCAGAAAACCATTTTCCACTCCAAATTCTACTAATTATAGTAACTAGAGGAACCATAATTATTGCACTAATTACTGTATATAGATTCTTAACCATATTGAAAATAAAATGATTAGCAGCTACTGGTTGCAAAGCTAACATGCATTTAACATTTTTGTACATCTCTGGTTTCTCTTTCATAGCGATTATTGTTGCATTTGCACCAGTACACATACTAAAGAAAGAAAGATTCATAGATTTCAAATTAGTTTTAGAATTAACATAGTTCATCACTGCATGAACATCTTTATACTCATCTAGTCCAACATAAACAATTCCATTCTTACTTTTTCCACTTTCACCATGATTTCTTAAATCAAAGAATATAATATTATATCCTGCTTGGTGTAATTGTTTTACCACAGGAAGATATTTGACTTCTATTTTTGTTATTCTAGCTAAACCTTGGTTTTTTGGATCAAAGCCAACTCTGCTAAAATAACCAGGGTGAACCATTATTATCAGATTATCTGAACTTGATGGAATAAACCATCCCTTCAGTGTAATATCATCTTCTGTTTGAAACTCTATATCTTCATAATCCATATCATATTCATCAGGTTTCTCTATGATTGGATGATTCATAGGATATAGAAGAGAATATGAAAAATAAACTGCTATTAGTAACAGAACAAATAAGAAAGAACCTATTACTATCCCAACAATTCCTGCAACTATCATATTAATTCACTTTATACTCTACTTCATAGAGAAATATATGCTATAAAAGAATAGTTGTAAATATTTAAGAAAAAGTAAAGAAAAGGAGAATTAACTATAGAAGTCGTCTTCATCCCTAATTTCTATATCTCCTTCTTTTAGTATTGGTTCAACTTGATAAACAACTCTCCCTTTCCAGAAGTATTCACCAGTTCTATAGATAGGATTCTTTCTCAAATAAGCTAAAGTACTTCTTGGGATATCATATTTGTTGCTGATAGTAGACATTGTTACATTGTCTTCAAACATCTGGAAAATCTCTACTAGTTTAGGTCGCATTTCTTCATCAATTTGAAGTTTACCATTTTCAATCTTGTACCCCAAGGGTGGTCGTGACATAATTTTCTCATCTTGAATTCTTCTCTTAATTCCATACATTCTTTTTTGTCTGTATTTTTTGAGCTCTTCTTCTCCAAGAAGATCATATATTCTAGTCACAAGCATTTCGTCTGATTCTTCAGTTGCTCTGATTTCTACTCCATGACTTCGTAAAAGAACTGAAGCATAACCCAACATATCGACTTCTCTTGAAATCCTATCACGTGTTTGTACCCACACTTCTTTGACTGGGTCCTCTGGTCTCTGCTTATTATGCATTTGGATAAATTCCATCATTTGCTTAAAACCAGGTCTTTCTTGAACATGACTATCTCCTGAAACATCTTCATCAACGAATGTTTCTAGAACGTGTCTATATCCAACAGTATTGATTTTCTTATCGATAACAGAGAACTGAGTATCTCTGCCAGATTCTTGGTCTGCAGTACTGACCCTCACATAAGTAACTACATTAACATGCATAGTTTCTAAAAAGGTGGGTACTTCTTATAACATGTTGTAATACTCAACATAATATTCATGTAGTATGGAAAGCCTATCTATTTTTGTCGGGTTAATAGTAAAAAAGAAAAATACGTGAAGAGAGAGGGATTCTACCTCTTCTTTCGTCTATAAACTAAAGCAATAACAAAAATACTAAGAGCAGAGAAAACTAGATAAGAGTTAGTATTTAGAACTTCAGGATCTAAAACAGCTTCCAAAGCTAATGCAGCATTCAGAAGTCCATGACCAAAGAAAACGTCCTTTCCTTTAGATCCTATATCTGTTGCTGATCTATATAATATATCTTTAATTTCTTCTACAGTTAGTGAATAGTTCAAGCTTCTCATTAAAGCAACAACTGAAGCTACTTGAGGACATGCAAATGAAGTACCAAAAGATATACTATAATTAGTTGGTGGAGAAATACTTATTATCTTGACAGGTCCTTCCTGGTTTCCAACTGGTGCAACTATATCTGTCCATTCACCATAATTACTATAATCTGCTTTCTCATTATTCTCATCTGTAGCTCCTACACAAATAACTTCTTCATAACCACCAGGATATGATTGATAATATCTTCCTCCTTCTGGGAGATAGGTATTACCAGTAACTGAAACTACAGGTACATTATTAGAAATTGCATAGACTATATCATCATAGTAAGCTGCATCATCAGGATAATATTGCAAGCTTAGGTTTATTACATCTGCTCCATTGTCAACAGCATATCGAATAGCATTACCAAAATCTTCCATTGATACACCATTGTAGTTATTATCTAAGAGGATTCTCAAATCCATTATAGTAACATTAGGAGCTATTCCTGCTATACCATCACCATCTATAGGAGCACTAATTATACCTGCAATGAATGTTCCATGCCAATGAATGGGATCACCAGTTTCTGGTCCTGGTACACTGTCATTTGAAACAAAATCCCAACCATTGAAATCATCCACATATCCATTTCCATCATCATCTATTGAATTATTAAAAATTTCACCAGTATTAATCCAAGCTGAGTCAATCAAGTCAGGATGATTGAAATCAATTCCTGCATCAATAACCGCTATGGTAATATCACTTGAACCATTTGTTATAGCCCAAGCTCCAGCAGAATCAATAATTGCATGATGAAAAGAATTCTCGTAATTTGCCGCTCTTACAATTACAACAGAATTCTTTGTACTCAAACTAGTAAACATAACTAAGAAAGTGAGTAGAATTACTAAAGTAATCTTTTTGTGTCTAATTGACATAATTGAGAAATATCTCAAAAGTTCATAAAGTTTTGTAAAAAATAACTGATGAGTTAGATTTACTGCTTAATTCTATTATATACAATTTTGCCTTCTATTATAGTCATTTCAATAGGAATAGTCATTATATCCTCTGTAGGAATATTTAGAATATCTTCTCCTAATACTACAAAATCAGCGTATTTTCCAACTTCAATTGAACCAAGTTTATCTTCATCAAACGAATGGTATGCTGCATTTATTGTATACATCTTAATTGCTTCATTAATACTGATTTTTTGACTTTGTCCAATGGGTTTGCCTGCTTTGGTTTTTCTATTAACAAGAGCATGTAAAGCCATAAGTGGCGGAAAAGGAGCACATGGATGATCTGAATGAGCGGAAGCTACTATTCCTGTATCTAAAAGAGATCTTGCTGCAAACATGTTTTCTAGTCTATCTTCACCAAAAGAAGGTATTAGTTTATCTCCATGATAATAAGCATAAGGTCCAAAAATTGTTGGTAAAATACCAAGTTTCTTGATTCTAGTAATTAATTCTTGATTGAGTACTGTGCAATGAATATCTCTATTCCTTGGATCTTTTCTAGGATATTTCTTTTGCAATTTTTCCATTATATCTAGATAAATTTTTATCGCTCTATCTCCATTAGCATGTGCAGAAATACGATATCCACTCTGATATGCCTTTTCGAGGATTTCTGTTGCTAAATCAGGAGTTGTTGCCATAACACCATAAAAATTTGGTTTATCCAAATAAGGTTCTGTAACTGCAGCTGTTCGAGCTGAGATAGCTCCATCAAAGAAAAACTTTAGACCGCAAACTCTTAGCCAATCATCTCCAAGTCCTCTGTAAATTCCTAACTTATCCATTTCATCTAGCAAATCGATAGTAACATCCATCCTCACCCTAATCGGTAGCTCAGAATTATTTTTCAAGTCAATAGCGGCTCTTATAGAAGACTTAGCAACCAAATCGTAAATACAAGTTAATCCTACTGAAGCAGCTTCTTCCAAGATAGACTTAGCTCCAACATAAGCTTGTTCTCTAGTAGGTTCTGGGTATCCTTCTGGTCTCAAAACAAGATAAGCTTCTTCATGTAAACCACCAGTAAGTTCACCTTCTTCATTTCGGTCAAATTTTCCCCCAACTGGATCTGGTGTATTCTTATCAATATTTGCTTGATCAAAAGCATAGGAATTTGCAATCCAAAAATGACCACCTACAGTGGTGATAACTATTGGATGGGCACTTGATATCTCGTCCAGTTCCCATCTAGTTGGGTGCCTTTTCTCTAAGAGTTTTGAATCGTCTTCTTGATAACCAAATATCCATTCTCCAGAAGGTGTGTTTTTAGTTTTTTCTTTCAAAGTTTCTTGAATATCGCGGATAGATTTGATACCAGCTTCTTCACTCAAGTCAATAAACATTAGTCTTGTAGAACCTTCTCGCATAAAATGACCATGAGAATCAATTAGTCCTGGAATAACTGTTTGTCCAGAAAGATCTAATATTTCAGTTTGGGTGTCTATTAGTTTTTCAATCTCGGAATCACTGCCGACAGCTATAATTTTACCGAACTTTGCGGCAACAGCTTCAACTATTGAATCTTCTTTATCAATTGTTATAATATTCCCATTTTTCAAAACTAAATCAGCATATATCATGTGTTTTCAACATCTTACAATTTTCAATATTTCTTCATAATTTCAATTGGTCAAACTCATAAAGCATGTTTCAGTTTCTCTAACACTATTTTTGCTTGTTCTTCAGAAATACATAAAGGTGGCTGTAAACGTAGAACATTTCCATAAATCCCACCTAATCCAATAATAACACCTTCTTTCTTCAGAGTCTCTACAACTTGTTTGGTTTCTTCAACAGCTGGTTGTTTAGAATTCTGATCTTTTACAAGCTCTATTCCAATCATCAAACCTTTTCCACGTATGTCTCCTATTAGTTCATTTTTTGTAGCAATTTCAGTAAGACCGTTCATGAAAATTTTACCTATGTAATTTGAGTTATCGATAAGTTTCTCATCGTCAATAATTTGAATATTCTCTAATGCAACTGATGAACAGACTGGATTACCACCATATGTGGAAAAGAAATCACCTGATTGAACACTTTCTGCAATTTCAGGTGTAGCAACAGCTGCTCCAATTGGCATTCCTCCTCCCATTCCCTTCGCAATAGTCATTAAATCAGGTTCTAGATTCCAATGTTCTCCTGCGAACATCTTTCCTGTTCTACCAAATCCTGATTGAACTTCATCCAATATGAATGGAATATCTCTTTCTTTTAGTATCTTTGTTAGAGTTTCAAAATATGTTGATGGAGGAACTAAAATACCTCCTTCCCCTAAAATTGGTTCCATGATAAAAGCTGCAACATCACCTGTTGTATGTCGATCTATTATTTCTTCTATAGTTAATGCTGTCTCAATTCCAAATTCATCTTCTGGAAGTTTAGATCTATAACTATACGGTACTGGTGCATGAACAACTCCCGGAGCATTAGCATAAGTTCCAAAACCTTTTTTGTATTTTGCTTGACCTGTTAGACTTAACGAATAACCTAGTCTTCCATGAAAAGAGCATTCAAGAGAAATCAGACCAGCCCCGGTTTTTCCTCTAGAAGACGCATATTTCTTTACCAATTTTATTGCATTCTCTACTGCTTCTGTACCGCTGTTACATAAGTAAGTATACTGCAATTTTCCTGGTGAGATTTCTGCGATTTTTTCAACTAGTTTTGTCTGAGGGATGTTGAAGAATCTCCCAGATGTATGAATTAATTTTGACATTTGCTCTGATGCTACTTTCACTAATCTTTCGTGTGCATGGCCTACATTTGAAACTGCTATACCAGCAAAGCAATCAATATATTCCTTACCCTCTAAATCCTTAAGCATAGCTCCTTTTCCTTCAGTAAGTACTATTGGTACTCTTGTATATCCTTGCACAAAAAATTCTTTGTCTTTTTCCATTATATCTTTAGAATTCATTATAATCCCATTTGTAACTAACTATTCTTCGATGTTTTTCTGATGTAGAAATTCAATAAAAGGCTTTCCTAGAAGTCTGCCAGAGATTAGATTTATAAACAGTCTTTTTACTAACAAACTAATGAGTAATGAGATTCTAAAGAACTATATTAATGGTAAATGGGTTGAATCAAAAGCCAATAATTTTAGAGATGTTATTAACCCTGCAAATGGAGAAATAATTGCAAAAACTCCTATGGGAACAAGAGAAGATGCTGAAGAAGCAATTAGTGCTGCTAAAGAAGCATTTTGGAGATGGAGAACAACTCCTGCTCAATCTAGAATTAGATATATTTTCGAATTAAGAGATGCTTTTGAAGAGAATTTTGATGAACTTGCGGAAATCTGCACTTTAGAACACGGGAAAACTCTTGATGAATCAAGAGGTGAGTATAGACGTACAATAGAGAGCATAGAACTTGCAGCTAGTATTCCATCATTGCAAATGGGTTTCAATTTTGAGGATGTAGCAATGGGTATTGATGAGATGGTTGTCAAACAACCTTTGGGTGTTTTTTTCAGCGTTGCTCCATTCAATTTTCCTGCAATGGTTCCAGCATGGTTTTGGCCTTTAGCTATAGCAACTGGAAATACATACATCATCAAACCTTCTGACCAATGTCCTATAACTATGGTTAAGCAATTTGAAATCATTGATGAAATTGATTTTCCAAAGGGAATTATCAACTTAGTTCATGGAGGAGCAGAAGTAGTTAATACACTTATCGAAAGCCCAGATACAGTAGGATTTTCCTTTGTAGGTTCATCCAAAATAGGTAATCTTCTTTATCGCAAAGCAGGTGAATTTGGGAAAAGAGTTCAGGTTCAAGGTGGTGCTAAGAATTTCATAACAGTAATGCCAGATGCCGATCTAGATAGAACTATACCTAATCTGATTACTTCTTTTTATGGAAATACAGGTCAGCGCTGTTTAGCTGGAGGAGTGCTCCTAGCAGTTGGTGAGGTATATGAACCTCTCAAAGAGAGATTACTTGAAGCTGCAAAAAAGATTCAAGTTGGTGATGGCTTAGATGACAATACTCAAATGGGTCCATTAGCTTCAAATGCTGGGCTCAAAAGTGTGCTCCAATTTATTGACAAAGGAATAGAGGAAGGAGCAACTTTAATTCTTGATGGAAGGAATATTTCACTTGATGATAAACTATCTAAAGGCTATTTCATGGGTCCCTCAATTTTTGATGATGTAACATCAGATATGACTATAGCTCAAGAAGAGATTTTTGGACCAGTTATTCCTATAATTCGAGTTGCATCTTTAGAGGAAGCTATTGAAATCATAAACAAAAGCAGATATGGAAATGCTTCCTCAATATTCACTTCAAGTGGTAAGAATGCGAGAGATTACCAATACAAAGTGAATGCAGGAAATATTGGTATAAATATTGGAGTCGCCGCCCCAATTGCATCATTTCCATTCTCAGGAATGAAAGATAGCTTTAAAGGCGATCTTCATGGACAAGGTAAAAGTGGAGTCGATTTCTTCACTGAAGATAAAGTAGTGATAACTAGATGGTTTTGATAAGAATAGGTGATTAAATGACATTGGCAACTTTAGGATCTGTAATAAAATTTGCTTTGAAAATTGAAACTACAATTAAAGAGTTATACCAAATAGCAACAGAAAATGAAGAAGAAAAAGAGTTCAAAGAAACATGTCAGACAAAAATAAATCAAAGCCTAAAAAATATCAAGAAATTAAAGAAAATACAACGTGAAAACACAACAGAGATGATTCTTGAACCTATTGAAGATTTTAAACAAGAACCATATAGAGAAATTTTCGACCTTGATTCGGATAAAATCACCCTAGCAAAACTAAATGAATTAGAATTTAGTATAATCCAATTCTATAAAGAAGCAGCGAAAAAAGTATCTTTCATCAGGGAAGTTGCGTATATTTTTGAACAACTTTCTTTGAAACACTCAGTCGAATAACAACAATTCATTAAATCTGAATTAAGAAGAAAGGAAATTTCAATTGAATTTTCAACATATTCAATTGAAAAAAATTTTCTCAAAAGTCTATTAACTTCTGAGTGATGTATTATAATGCTGAGTTATCGTTTTCTACTTTGCAATCTTCTTCTTTTTGAGAACTATTATTGTAATAGTCATTACCATAAAAGCTGGTATTATTGCTAAGAAATTGGTCCTTGTAGGGGTAGGAGTAATTAATTCGTTAGGATCTAGTACCGCTCTTACAGCTTTTGAAACATTAAGGAGACCATGACCAAAGTAACCATCCTTCCCTGGATCACCTAGATCAGTTGCAGACTTAAACAATATATCTTTAATTTCATCTACAGTTAATGAATAATTTAATGATCTCATTAAAGCAATAGTAGCTGCTACTTGAGGACATGCAAAGGATGTTCCCCAACCTGTATAGTAAAGATCTGGAGGTGCTGCACTTCTTATCATTGATCCATCTGAATCACCCACAGGCGCAACGATATCTGTCAGAGGACCATAGTTACTATAGTCTGCCTTTTCCTTGATGAAGTTTGTCGCTCCAACTGCTATTACTTCAGGATATGCACCAGGATAAGCTGTGGTATTTAGACCGTCATTTCCTGTAATAGCAACAACTGGTATATTTTGACTAACTGCATATTGAATATCATCGAGATATAATTCACTTTGAGACCACCAAAGACTCATACTAATCACATCTGCACCATTTTCTGCAGCATAACGTATAGCATCGCCTAAATTCTCATTACCATATCCGTAACCTGCAGAATCAAGAATTCGGACATCCATTATAGTTACATTTGGTGCAACTCCTACTATACCATCATCATTTAAAGGAGCAGCTACAAGACCAGCACAAAAAGTTCCGTGCCAAGTAATTGGATCACCACCTTCTGGTCCAGGAGTACTATCATTAGAAGCAAAATCCCAGCCACTGACATCATCTATATATCCATTTCCATCATCATCTACTCCATTGATAGGATACTCATCTGTATTGTTCCAAGATGTTCCGACAAGATCAGGATGATTGAAATCAATGCCAGAGTCAATTACTGCAACAGTAATATTCTTGGTTCCTTGAGTAATTTCCCAAGCTCCATCTGAGTCGATATGGGAATGATGAAAGGATGATTCATAATTTATCGCATAAACATTTGGTTCAGGAAGGTTGATTAGCAGTACTATACTGAAAATTACGACTAATATTGAACTGAATCCATGTTTTTGTTTCATGTGTAAAATCTAACTTACTTTTAGAAAAATCTTTTGTATAGGCGAATATTTTCTAGATTTTCAATACATTTAACAGATTTTGATTATATGCTTGCTTACATATTATTAAATAGACAAATTTTAACTTTCTAGTATGAAGATTGTAATTACTGGAAGTTCTAAAGGAATAGGTTTTTCTTTAGCTAAAGAATTTGCAAAAAATGGAGAACAGCTAATAATTTCTTCAAGAAACAAAGAATCCGTAGATCAAGCAGTTAAGGATATTAAGCTTTTATTTCCAAAAACAGAAGTATATGGAACAACTTGTGATGTCTCTCTACCTGAAGACATTAAGAATTTAATTAGCTTCAGTGACGATAAGCTTTCAGGCATTGATATATGGATTAACAACGCTGGTATCAATGGGACTCATTATGGAGATATTACTACTTGGGAAGATAAAACTCTGGAATCAGTAATTCAGATAAATGTTCTTGGAACCTTATATGGGTGTAAAGAAGCTATCAGTTATATGACTAAGCAAGGGTATGGAAAGATTTTCAACTTGGCTGGTATGGGTTCTAACGGGATGGCATCTCCAAAAATGGTTGTATATGGAGCATCTAAAGCTTCCATTCCTCAACTTACTAAATCATTATCTAAGGAATTAAAAGACACCAATATTCTGATAAATTATCTAAGTCCAGGGATTGTTATAACTGATTTCATAATAGATAACGTATCCGAGGAAGCTGTTCCAATATTCAACATTCTGGGTGAGAAACCTGACAAAGTTGCGAAATTTCTTGTGAAGAAAATGTACAAAATTAGCAAAAGCAATAAGAACATAAACTTCTCGGGAACAGCTAAGATTCTTTGGAAATTCATGACAGCAAGTTTTAGAAAAAATAGATTTTTCGATCAAGAAGGAAATCTAATAGATGGATAATTTTTCATCCTCTTTTTACACTTCTTTCTTTGGTTTATCAAGGATAGATTTTAGTTTCTTAAAAGGCCATGACAACCCTTTCTTTATTGCTTTGTATGAGTTGATTATACTTTGTTTTATATATTTGAAGAAATCTATGAAGTCCTGCTTTAATTGTTTATAATTTGATTTCTTCTTAATTTCCCTATAATAACTAAAAGGCAGAAAGATCGAAATAATTAAAGTTAAATGTACTAATAATGCAGGATGGATAAATCTAACTGTAATCATTATTACCCAACTATAGTAATATATTCCAAGAGTCATTATCAATACAAGAAGAATATCAAGAGATCCTAAGCCGATTTTAACTAGTGTTTTTGGATTGTCTTCGCTTATTTGTTTAGAAGATTTCCTCTCTTTTCTCCTTTGTGCCAAGCTTTTGATTTTTTCTATAAATGAATTTGATAGCACTATAGCTGATAGAATGAAGAAAGGAGTATAAAATGCATCATAATATTTGAACAGTCCTCTTGAGATAAAAGTATGAGAAATCAGAATTACCCAAGTGATGTAGATTGTGAATCTTGTTTCATCATTTGCTAGTTTCTTTGCATTAAAATGACCTATGAACAAAGAAAAACCATAGACAATTATGAAAGGAATCATGGGAGTATTTATCCAAACATAGAATTTGGATAATCCATTTAATCCT
>JAEOSZ010000009.1 GCA_016840095.1 Candidatus Heimdallarchaeota archaeon | reverse complement strand
CTTTGAGAACTAAATCACCTGTTTCTTGATCCATTGCATAAACTAATTCACCAAGTTTGAGATCAGTAATACGTTTTAGTCCTTCTTTAGTCAATACATGAGTGTCTAGGCTTAGACAGTTCATGTAAGCTCCATTGTTATAACATACATATAAGAAATCATGCCCTCTTTCAATTGCTCCAGAAAGACTCTGTAAACCAATATCATATGTACCTCCGTCTCCTCCAAATACAATCATGTTGACATTTCTTTCTCGCATTAAACCTTTCTTTTGCATAGATTTCATGGCTTCTATTGCTCCAGATGCAGTTGCTGCAGCATTTTCAAATGCGTTATGCAACCAAGGAGCATCCCATGCTGTATAAGGATAGATAGTTGAAGCCACTTCTAAACAACCTGTTGCATTAACGAACATGTAGGGATCACCCATCGCTTTTACAGCTAATGTAACTTGTCGTGCCATTGAACCTGCTCCACATCCAGCACATAATCTATGACCTGATGTAAAAACTTCACCTAATTTTGACCACTCTTGTAGATCTTTTACTGAAACTTTAGGTAGTTCTATTGTCATCTTCTATCAGCTCCTATATCCTACCCAATCTGTAGTTGAGTTCATTCCTACATCATTGTAATCTTTTGATTTTTGGTAAATTTCTTCAATTTCAGGTAGTGTCAAAACTCTTCCACCAAGACCATTAATATAACCATGAAGTGATGGAACATTTTCTCTTCCATATAATGCTGAAGCTATATCTGTTTGAACTATTGTTCCTGGAGAACCAAAAGTTGCTGAACGATCTAAGATAGTTGCAGTTTTTATTCCACTTAGTGCTTGAACAATATCTATTGTTGGAAATGGTCTAAACAATCTAATCTTCAAAGCACCAACTTTTTCTCCTTTTGCCCGTAATCGATCTACTACAGCTTTTGCATTTCCAGCTGTAGCTCCATAAGCAACTATAGCGTGATCAGCATCTTCAAGTTGATATTTTTCTATAATTTCCATTTTTCTTCCTGAAAGTTCTGTGAATTCTTGCATTGCATCCTTTGTGACTTTGTAAGCATTCTGCATTGCTTCTTCTTGTTGTCTTTTGATTTCCATATAATAATCTTGGAGTACTAATGAACCAAAGGTTTTGCTTTCATCCGGGCAAAATCGATCTCTTGCAATTCTTGTTGCTGGAATAAAGTCTTCCACTTGTTGTTTACTTAATGTTTCAACTCTTTCGAGTGCATGTGTAACAATAAATCCTTCAATTCCAAACATTGCTGGCAACATTACATCTGGATGCTCAGCAATTTTGAAAGAAAGTATTGTTTCATCGTATGCTTCTTGAGCTGATTCACCAAATAAGGAAACCCATGAAGCATCTCTACAAACAAGTTGATCAGTACATTCTCCGTGTATGTTAATTGGAGCTGAAAAAGCTCTATTTGCAACGGCAAGAACTATTGGACATCTCATTCCAGAAGCAACATACAAAATTTCATACATCAAAGCTAATCCTGCTGAAGCACTTGCTGTAAACACTCTTGCACCAGTTAAAGAAGCTCCAACACATGCTGACATTGCACTATGTTCTGATTCTACAGGTATGAAACTTGTATCTACTTCTCCGTTATTAACAAAATCGCTGTATCTTTCAACGATGATAGTCTGGGGAGTTATGGGGTACGCTGCCACAACATCCGGATTGACTAGTTTAGCTGCATGAGCTACAGCTTCATCCCCTGTCATTCCTACTACTTGTCTCACACCACTCATCTTGTTACCCTCCTCATTTCTATTGCATCAGATGGGCAATGTTTGCTACAAATTCCGCATCCTTTGCAGAATGCCATGTCGCACACAGCTTTCATATCATCATCCATGATGATTGCTGCATCAGGGCAGTAATAGTAACAGTTCATACAGCTGATACACTTGTCCTTATCAATTATAGCTTTGAATGCGGACCAATCTCCAGTTTTGTATCCATAAGCTGTATGATAAGGCACTGTTCCCCCAATTGGGAGTTGAGATGTTCCCCACTTTTCCTTTGTCCATCTTAAAAATTCATCTGGTGCTTCTTTAGTCATCATTCCACCTCTTCAAAAGCTCTAGTAATTGCAGCAACATTTTTCTCACCTAAGACTCCTCTAAATCTATTTAGAGTCACTTTATTTAGACTCTCGATTTCAACTATTTTTGTAACCTTAATCAGTGCCCCTAACATTACTAAATTAGGAACATTTCTTCCTATTTCTTCCTGAGCTATTTTTGATCCTGCAACCTTGTAGATATTGGCATGAACCCCTTCAAAATATTTAATCAGTGAATCTTTTTCTCCATCATAATTAACAACAATAATTCCACCATCTCTTAGTCCTTCTGAAACTGGGACATCATCAAGTAGCGTTGGATCAATAACAACTACAATATGAGGTTCATAAACCTCAGTTTTTTCATAAAATGGCTCAGGAGATATTCGAGCATATGAAGTTACAGGAGCACCTGCTCTTTCTGGACCAAAATTTGGAAAAGCATGTACATATTGCCCCTCTTGAATAGCAGCTTCAGCTAGTAATCTGGAAGCTGTAACCGCTCCTTGTCCACCTCTACCATTAATTCTTACATCAGTGATTTCAGCCAAAATCTTCACCTTTGAATCATATATTTTCCTTTCTATGCTGGACGGCCAATACGGGTAAATTAAAGTTTATGATATGTATCCTTCCAGTAAATAACCTAAAACAACTGATACTTTGACATTTATATAAACACTCTTTTGTTATATGAAAAAATAACAATAGTATACTTGTAAAAACATCAAAAAAAATCATAGATAAGGTTCTCATTTACCCTTCGTTTTCTATTGACTTCTCTATCATCATATCTGTTAGATGATAGTAAATCTCATCAATATTCTGACCAGATTTTGCAGATACTTCATAGTATGGGAGTTCATGCAATTCATAGTGTGCTCTCTTTTTCTCTGCATATGCTAAGGCTTCTTCTTTGCTAACTTGACGTTCTTCCTCTATGTCTGCTTTGTTACCGATCAAAATTGCAGGAATAATTTCTTCACAATTTGAATATACTTCCTCATACCATTTATCGAGATTATCAAAAGATTCTCTGCTAGCAATATCATAGACAACAAGCACACCATAGCTTCCTTTGTAGTAGAGAGGTCTGACATATGAAAATCTATCATGACTTCCTGTATCCCATGTTTGTAGTTTTACTTGTTTTCCTTGGACTTCGATGTCCTTGACAGAAAATTCTACACCTATTGTTGGTAGATATCTTTCTCTAAAGGTTCCAGTTGCGAATCTAAGTGTAATAGATGTTTTTCCAACACCTGGATTACCAACAATTATAGTCTTGAAGAGATAATCAAATAGCACTGTCATCACTACTTTAACACAACTCAGTTCTTACTTAAATCTACCGAAAGTTGTAGCTAGTAGATTTTATACAAAAGGTATTTAACAAGCCTAGAAAAACTAATTTTGTGAGTTTAATAATTATTTTCGGTCCCCCAGCATCTGGAAAAATGACTATTGGAAAGAAGCTTGCAGAGATAACTGATTTCAAGCTTCTTCACAATCACATCTCTATTGAACTTGCCCTACAATTTTTTGAACATGGGTCAACAGGTTTTAGTAATTTAAATGAGTTCTTCCGCAAGAAGATTATGGAAGAGGTTGCAGGAAGTGATCTACCTGGCTTAATATTCACTTATGTTTGGGATTTCAAACAGGATCAAGACAAACCATATGTTGAGAAATTCTGTGATATTTTTAGAGAACAGGGGAGAGAGATTTACTTTGTTGAAATCTTTTGTGATCTAGAGGAGAGATTAAGAAGAAACAAAACATTGGAACGAATCTCTGAAAAACCTTCAAAACAAGATCTGTTACTTTCAGAAAAAAGATTATTGCAAATAGAAGAAAAACATGTGATGAATACCAATAATGACTTTTACTACAAAGAAAACTACATCAAAATAGATAACACAAAATTAGAAGCAGATATAGTTGCAAAAATAATAAGAGATGAATTTAATCTAGTTTAGAACATCTCTTCTTCTTCATAATATGGAAGTATTTTACCACTAATAAACTCAAACAGAATTGGTTCTCCAGCTAACTCGGGTTTCCCTTTTACATTGATTACTCTAACTTCTGTAATTGGTCTATCAGCTTTTGTTTTAGATTTTGTAACTCTAATTGTTACATCACAGTTATGCTCTATAGCTCTAACTAATAAAGGATCATGAGCATCATAATGCAATGCAAATACTGTAACAGAACCTTCCTTTTTATTAGCAGCTAGTCTGTTTTGTAAGAAAGAAAATATCACGTTTTTACTTTCATCTGCAGCATAGATAATTGAAGACAGAGAAATAACTATTCCTCTTTTTAGTACTTGTTGATTCTGTACATGTAAGAATGATCTTCTTATGGTCTCATTAATTTCTCTTGGTTTTCCTAAATCATTAACTGCATATTCATGACTTGTTTTGATATCAGTATAACCAAAAGGATTGCTGAAAGCATCAATAAATTTCAGCCGTCCTGTAGCTTCTAGCATATCTGGATTTACGCCAATACCTGTCATAATCTCTTCATAATATTCATAGGGATGTTCAGTTGAGAAAATGTATCCATACTCACCTGATTTTAGACCTTCTGCTAGAAAATTCAGAACAAATGGATCAGCTTCTGCTCCAATTTCATCTTCAATAAGAACATTTGAACCTGCTGGAACTCCTCCTCCTAAAATTTCATCTAGGGTTGGTATTCCAAAAGTAAATAACTTCTTTTCTCCAGTGTTTGAACTTGGTGAAAACATAAAATTCATCTCATTTAGTCTAATCCAATATGTGATTATTCAAATATTAAAATCTACTGCTGCTATCCAAGTTACTTGTAGTTTTTTGCTAGCTTCTTCCTCAGTCTATCATCCAAATCTTGTGGAGTTACATAATCAAATTTAGAAAGCTGTTCCTGAGCTAGTTTCTGATGTTGAACCTGAGGTTGAATTTTTACTGGTCTGAGACACAAACCTGAATCATTCATTTTTCTTTCTCTGCACTCAGCATAATTACACATATACCCAAAACACTCAGCATCATCATCCATTTTACAGAGAAATGATTTAACATCATTTTTACTGACAATTTTCAACATTTTTTTACTACAAAAGAAGGATCTACACGACAGAGTACATTCGCGATTTCTAGAACTGGAACTCATGTAAAACGACTTGCCAATTTTATGAATATAGTTTTTCTAAATTGTTTATAAATCTTACTTCATTACTATACAAAGTGCTGTTAACTACCATGGAACGTCTTTTGCTCCAACTGCGTATGCAAAAACATTGGCACCAAAATGAAGCAAAGGAGCAATAACTAATAGTGTAACTATAAATTGCCATGGAATTACTCTGAAGACTGGCCAACTCCATAATAAACCAAATAGAATATATCCAGTTTGGTCAAATACTGGAAAACTTCCTCCAGATTGGATATTTAGTCTTCTCTTTACAAAAGAACCAAACATATCTCCAAAATTACATCCCCATCCCATAACTAAACCAATCCACATTGGAAATTTGAAACCAAGATGTCCATATCTTAAAATCATAAGATCACCTACAAGATAGAAAACTATTATACTAGAGACTATGCCTGCTAAAATACCCATAATTAAGCCTTGGATTGTTTTATGATCTCCCAAAATTCTCTTTCCATCAAAGAAATTCTTATAGAAATCTACAGGAAATCCTCCTCCAAGTAATGCAGGAGCGGCGTTAGATACAAGAATTGGAGCAGAAAACAGAAATGCTAGACCGACATCTAGAAGAAAATCAACAAAGGTCATATGGTAACATCACTTGAACTTTACTTATGCTATATAAAATATACGAAAGAATAACAAACAGAAGTATCTTGAATATGTCATACAAAAGTCTTAATTTATAGTAATTGAATAACAATTTAGATGCTCGATTTAGCAGTAATATATTCAGATTTATTCAAGAAACACTCTATGGATAGAGCTCATCCTGAATCCCCATTAAGATTGGATGAAATAATTAAATCTATCAAGAAGATACAAAAGGAATCTGAGTATACAATAGGTTTTTTTGATCCTGAACCCATAGAAGAAGAAAATATTCTTTCAGTTCATGTTCCGGATCATCTTGCTAAAATTCGAGCAATCTCTCAAGCTGGAGGAGGAATGGTTACCATTGATACAACACTCAATGAACATACGTTTGAAATTGCAAAACTTTCTGCTGGTGCCACTAAGCAAGCAGCTGATTTAGTAGATCAAAATAAAGCTAAGAAGAGTTTTGCAGTCGTTAGACCTCCAGGACACCATGCAGAATATAATTCAGCTGGTGGTTTCTGCTACTTCAATAATATTGCAATAGCTGCTGAATGGCTAGTTCAATACAAAGGCTATAATAGAATAGCAATCATTGATATAGATCATCACTTTGGTAATGGAACATCACATATTTTCTACCATAGGAAAGATGTTTTTTATCTATCTTTACATGCACATCCTATGTACTCATACCCCGGTACAGGATTTCCTAATGAAATTGGTGTTGTTGAGGGGAAGGGGTACAATGTAAATGTTGCACTATTACCTGGAGTAAAAAGTATGGATTGGTTGAAAGCTCTCCAATTTTCACTTAATATTGTTAGACAATATAAACCAGAGATGATTCTTGTTTCTGTAGGATTTGATTCCTTAGCTGGAGATCCTGTTGGAGTTATGAGTGTTGGTTCCAATGCATTTTATGCTGCTGGTTACCTTCTTCATGAAATAGCTCAAGAATGTTGTGAAGGTAAGGTTGCATGTACTTTAGAGGGTGGTTACAAACTGGACCAATTGGAAGATGTAAGTTCAAAATTCCTTTTAGGATTGCTAGGAAACAAACCATATATATTGGATCAGTTGGAAGAATTTGGAACGTCTGAACACACAACTAGTATGCTAAAACAAGTCAGAAAGTCACTTATTGCGCATTGGAGATTCTAAAACACTTTAAAAGTTAGGGAATAATTTTTTAAATAGCTAATTCTAATTCGAAGTTATGTCTGAAATTTCATCAGAAGTTGAATTAGAGACAAAGACTTCTTACTGGAATGTTTTTCTTTGGTCTCTGTATGACCTTGCAAACACTGTTTATTCTATGGTAATTGTTTCTTTGATTATCAACCAATATATTCTCATTATTGGTCAAAGAGAAAATGGTTTAACTTATGCTAGATCAGAGTTCATTTATGGTACTGTGGTAATGGTCATGCAAATACTAATTGCTGTCGGGATGCCGATAGCTGGTGCATTGAGTGACTACGCTGGTAAAAGAAAACCATTTGTTTTAGTTCTGACTGGAATAATCCTCATTTTTGCTAGCTTACTTGGAATATTTCAAAGCCTTTGGTTGGTTCTGTTATTCTATGTTATTGCAAATATGGCTTATCAATGGAGTTTAGCATTCTATGATTCTATGCTACCCTTTATTGCGGCTCCGCGACATGCGGGAAAAGTTGGAGGTTTCGGGGTTGCTTTCGGTTATCTAGGAACAATAATAGGCATAGCAGCAATGTTAGTACTTTCTAGCATTTGGGGATCTCCACATAGTGATCCTAAAACAGGTTGGGTTAAATATGGATATCTAGATAAATGGTGGACGTATGTCATTGCGATGGGAATTTTCTTAGCTTTTGCTCTTCCTTTCATTTTTGTTAAAGAAAGAAAGAAAAAAGGTGAAACTCCACCTACAAAGGAAATTGTGAAAGGTTCATTTAAACAATTAGGTGCTACTTTTAGGGACATTAGAGGACACCGAGATATGTTCATATTCATTATTGGATATTTCTTGGTCGTTGAAGTAGCTAATGTAGTTATCATAAAAATGATACTTATTGTTACAGATGGAATGGGAATGGATTATGCTTTCGGAAACTACTTCATAATAATAGCTACAATATCAGCAGTTCTATTCACATACCCGGTTGGAATGTTTGCAGATAAACAAGGAGCTAAAAGGACATTCATACTTATTTGTAGTCTCTGGGTTATAGCACTTATTATTGCTATAGTAGCCTCATTAGTTTGGTCTCCAATAGCTGTACCAGAATTACTAGGAGGAGATACAGGTAATGGATGGTCATTTCCATTCATCATGGTTCTGATTATGGGTATTCTAGCAGGTCCTGCCTTAGGAGGAACTTGGGTAGCACAGAGATATATGATAATAGAACTTGCTCCAAAAGAGAAATTTGGTGAGTATATGGGATTCAGCAAATTATCTGGAAAAATATCAGCTTCATTAGGTCCACTAATCTGGGCAGCAGTTATTGCCTTAAGTGAAGTTGACGGAGCTAATTGGTCTACAAATGCAGCTATATCATTAGCTGTTGCTATTATGGGACTAATTATGATAGCTGGCTTAGTAATAATTCTCTTTGTTAAACCTTCTAAAAGCATTCTAAAAGAAGATGGGATGATAGCTACTAAGTAGCTATTACTCACCTAACTTCTCTTTTTTTCCATTATTTATTCTGACAATAATTTAGGAATTTTTCGATAATTAAACTGAAAATAATCTACTTGGAATACATGAAGAGTTGAAAAAAACTAATAAAGGATTTTAGTTCATGAATCCATAGAATTAGGAAGTAATAATATGAATAATAAAAATAATTGGGAAGATTTAGAACAGTTAATTGCTGAAAGAATGCAAAAAATGAAAATACCAGGATTAAGCGTTGCGATCATCAAGGATCAAGAAGTTATCTACTCCAAAGGTTTTGGACATAGAGATTATACAAAAAATCTTCCTGCTAATCCAGACACTCTTTTTGGTATAGGATCATGTACTAAATTATTCACATGTTTAGCTATTATGCAATTAGCTGAACAAGGAAAATTATCAATTGATGATCCGGTAAAAAAACATATTCCTCTCAAAATAGGATTGGAAAATAAACCTATTAGGATACGCCATCTTATGTCTCATTCATCAGGGATTCCAAATTTAGGAGCAGCAAGTGTTCAAATTTTGCGTCACGCTCCTATAGAAGAGACGTGGGTTCCTCTTGCTTGCAAAGATGATCTTTATACTTTCTTAAATGGTGCTCAAGATGAAATAGCAGATGAACCTGAAAAAAGATACTTCTATTTTAATACAGGTTTTACTATGTTAGGTGAAATTGTTGAAGCAATTAGTGGTTTAAGTTTTGCAGATTATGTAAAGGAATATATTTTAACTCCTCTTGAGATGAGTAGGTCAACATTTTATGAAGAAGATTTTGAGAAAGATAACAATAGAATGACAGCTTATTTGGTAGAAAAAGATAAACCTGAAGTAAAGAAACATCCTTTTGATGAAAATATTCATGCTGCTGGAGGTTTGATTAGTTCAGTAACTGAAATGTCCAATTTCCTTTTTATGCTTATGAATCAAGGTAAATTTGGAGAAAAGCAAATTATTAGTCCAAAATCTTTAGAAGAAATTTACACCATTCAAATAGAAACACCAGTTAGTTTTCTCGGGAGAAGTGGATATGGATTTGGAGTAGCAATTTCAGAAGATTTTCTTGGATATAAGTTAATATCTCACGGGGGGTCAACTGGCTTATCAAGTGCTCAATTTTCATTTATTCCTGAATTAAATGTTGGAATGGTAACTGAAGCAAATGTTGGCTCTGGTTTTGGCATTCAAATAGGAAAAACAATCCTGTGTAAACTTTTAGGTAAGAATCCTGAAGAAGAAATTCCATTCTTCAAGATAGAAGCAAAGATGGAGAAGTTCGCTGGAGATTATAAGAATTATAAGGGATTGACTAAAATCAAAATCTTATTAGAAAATGGTATGTTAATACTTGAAACAAAATACAGAGATATACCCAGTAGGTACCCACTTATACCAGAAGACATGAAATTATCAAATAATAGGTTTTATATCTACATTTTTGGTAGTAAAACTCCTGTACTTTTCGAGGAAAGTGAAAATAATCAAATTGATGTATTTATAGAAAGAAATCGATTTCACAAGTTCAAATGATTTTCATCGATTTCTATTTTTTTGCTGAAAATTAACTATCTTAGTACAAGCAGGATAAGTAATCAAACTATAAAATACGAACAACAAGAGTTTTAATTTCTCCTTCGTAATATTATTTTAATGTCTAAAGGAAATCAAGTTTCAAAAGAAGTTCTTGAAAAGATGTCAAAATTAATAGTTGGACGAAGAAAAGAACTTGAGTTGATTGTTAGAGCTATTGAAAAAGACTTACCTATAATTATTGAGGGTCCTGTTGGAACTGGAAAAACTGAAATGGCTAAAGCATTAGCAGTCAGCTTAGAGAGACCTTTCATAAGAGTTGATGGAGATGATAGTTTAACATCAATTAAATTGAAAGGTTGGTATGATCCCCCTCTTGTTTTGGAAAAAGGATTTTCAAGAGATACTTTCATTGCTGGTCCATTAACTGAAGCAATGGAGGAAGGAGGTCTCTTTTTCTACAATGAGGTTAATCGTGCTCCATCAGAAACTATCAATGCTGTATTAACTGCATTAGATGAGAAACTAATTACGATTCCACAACTTGGAGAAATACAAGCACAACAAGGATTCATCCCTGTTTTTACATATAACCCTCAAGATACAGTAGCAACTAATCCCTTACCAAAAGCATTCTATGATAGATGCATTTGGATAAATGTTACACACCAATCTTTAGATGAGATGATTGAGATTGTTAAGCTCCGTACTCAAAGTACAGATGAATTCCTTATCCGAATATCCTGTGAAATTGTTGAAGTAACTCTGAATCATTCTGAACTGGAATATGGTTCAACAGTTCGTGGAGCAATTCAGTTAGTAAATCTCTACAAAATGGACGAAAAAATAGATGAAATAGATCTCTTAGATAGAGCAATTTCGGTTCATTCCAGAAAAATCAGATGTAAAACCTCTAGTAGGAAAACTGAAGAAAGGATTATTGAAGAAATTATCTCCAAAGTCTTATCAAGATATGATGATAGTAGGATTCTACGAAAAAAAGAAGATTAGGTGATCCTACACTATCTGTTGTAGGGGATGAACCGTTTCATACTTTCCCATCAAATGCAGGCAGAATGACAATAAATGAGATTTATCTTGAACTCGGTAAAAGAGATGATAATATAGATCGTATTATTGAATTAGCTGAAAAAGCAGCTGAGGAAAGTAATTTGGAGGGACTCAAGTTAATAGCAACAAACTATCCTATGATAGCAGCTAAATTACTAGATAAGATACAACCAACAGATCAAATGCTAGATAGTCTTGCTAGTGAGGATTTAATTCAACTTTATTCCAGAACAAAGAAGCACATCAACTATGATCTTCGTAAAAAATTCCTTGAGAAACTTATACCATTCATCACTGAAAAAGCAAAAGATATTTTCAGAAGAGGGATTTCATCTACTGTTTCCAGATATGTCAATTATGAACCTGGAGATACCTGGGAAATAGAAATGACCTTTGAGAAGATGCTAAGTATGGGTAAGTTAGTCCCTGATTATGATAGTATTGTAGTTAAAGAGCCATCAAAAAGAAAAAAAAGCATTGTAATTTGTATTGATAAAAGCTTAAGCGTTCTACAGTTAATACATCAAATTGTTCTGATGGCATCTGTTTTATCTCTATCAGTTAAACGAGATAACTTTGCAGTTATTGAATTTGATTCTGAAGCTCATCTGCTAAAACCTATGTCTAAGAGAATTCCTCCTGAAGAATTAGTTGAATTGATTCTGAATATTGAAAGTGGAGGAAAAACTGATCTTGATGAAGTTTTACAATTAGCAACCAAACAGCTCAAAGACAGCTCTTCTAGAGAAAAAATAATCTATATAATTAGTGATCTTGAGAGAACAGTTGGAAGAAATCCACTTCCTACTATGCAGCGAATTCCTGATTTAAGGATTGTTTATGCTAGAACATACAGACGTGTGTCTTTTGTTGATGAAGTTGCTTCCTTACGAAATGTAAAGATGGTTGAGCTGAATCAGAACTCAGATTTAGTTGAACTAACAACTAAACTAATTTCTTGATATTCTTCTCTTTTGTCGAATAGCTATAATTTGATCTACAACTATTAGTACTAAACCAATTCCACTCAAAATACTACCTTCTATGACAGCTGTTTTTCTATGAATAATATAGTTAACTCCTATAGTAGCTTCGTAAATGAAAGACTCTGAAGTATTCCAGTCTTTTACGAAAGTGATTAAGTAAACTGTTTCTTCTACTTCTGTTGTATTCATAGTTATTTGAGTACCATTCTCAACATTACCTCCGATAAGTCTGGATTCATAGATACTTTCGTTTTCAGCTTGATCAGTCAGTGTTGCATACGAAGAAAGCATTTGTTCGAATGTTATATTATCATCATAGTAGTTACTCGTTACATTATCAAAATTTTCAAAGAAATTGATGAATGTATCATTATTTGTTAATAGCATAGTTGCATTATAATCTACTACACCTATTTCACTATGAAAATCAATTGTAGTTGTTGCTTGAGGTTTGTTTACAAAAGCAATTCCTAGTGTTGGATCAAAGTAAGATTGAGTGCTTCTATATTCATATGAAACCTCATAATTCATCGCTCGATTCAACCCAATTATAGGTCCTAGCATTAATCCTAGGAAAATCATGAAGATTCCAAAAAGCGTTAATTGCCTTTTTAGTAAGGTCCAAAACGTCTGAAAGCTTTTAGCATATTTCTTCCGCTCTTCCTCAGATTTTCGTTTTTTTCTTTTGAATGCAGGGAACAAAATTACTACTGCCCAAACTACAAACAAGAGAACATGGAAAGTAAATTGTGCAATGTAAAGATCGAGAAATTCTCCATAGATCGATTGTAGTTCTTCTTGAGTCAGATTTATGAAAAATATCCTCTGTCCTTCCGTCATAGAGTATATAGACCAATCAGGAATTAAACCTACAAAAGTTAAAGGAAAGAATAACCATGCTTCATTCCTAAATCTAAGAAAAACAGAAAGATCATATAGATTATTGTCAATTGGCCAGAATAATAGTAATGGTCCCCAACTAAGATCTAGAAAGATGTGTATTAACCACATTAATGAAGCAAGTTTAACAAATCTAACTGTTTTTTGTGTTGCATCTTCTATTGGACTTGCATTTTTATGGATCATATCGATGACTAACATACTTAGCAGAGTAAAAGTTGGAATAATCAGACTATGCGTATAAGTTCTATGATATCCAAAAAGTAAATCAATATCTGGGAAAATTGCTACAAGATTGATAATTATAAATTCCCATCTATGTTCTTTATAATATGCTTTATTGTTCTTGGATAATAACAACCAAACAATGAGACCTTGAACAGCTAGATGTGTTGGTGTGTATGTCATTTACTTCACTTATTGATAGTTATGTTAAGTTTACACTTACTTATTGTTATTGTAAGTTTTTATACTAATAAATTATAATATCTATTGAATATAAATCTAAGACTAAGACTAAGTAAGACTTATTACTTTGATTATAAAATGAAGTTTATAGCGATAGGGTAGAGTCAATATGGTTGTAGATATGCCATCTAGTACAAATGAAAGATTCAAGGAGTTCTTTCAAGCATATCAAGATGAAAATGGAAGACATACATATGTTGAACAAGTACAGAAAATGTCCTTAGAGGGTCTTTTATCACTCTATGTTAATTATGACGATTTATTGCGTTTTGATCCGGAATTAGCTAGATTATTA
The DNA here is from genome assembly GCA_016840095.1 of Candidatus Heimdallarchaeota archaeon. Lineage (GTDB taxonomy): Archaea > Asgardarchaeota > Heimdallarchaeia > Heimdallarchaeales > Heimdallarchaeaceae > UBA460. Next base: position 36,730 of record JAEOSZ010000009.1, on the reverse strand, counting down.
GGTGAAGAACCTGAAGAGACGATAAAAATTGCTGACGATGCTTTGGTTGAGGTTCTAAAAATTGAGGATCCCATTTATGCTGCTAGTGAAGAAACAAAAGGACTTTTTCATGTAAGATTTTCAAATTTACCTGATTTAGTAGATCTCAGAAGACTAAGATCTGTACATTTAGGTAACTTGATTGCTGTTGAAGGGATTGTTATTAGACAGACTGTTGTCAAACCATTACTAATCGAGGGTGTTTTCCAATGTGTTCGATGCTCCCAAGTTCATTATGTTCGCCAAGAAGGAGGGTATTATACAGAACCCGCTAAATGTGTAAACCCAAATTGCGGGAAGAATGGACCATTTAATCTTATCACAGAACAATCTACATACACAGATCATCAATCAATTACAGTTCAAGAGAGACCAGAAAATCTACCTCCTGGTCAGATCCCCAGATCTGTACCCGCAAGACTAGTAGGAGATTTAGTTGATACTGTTAGAGCTGGAGATAGGGCTGTTGTTGCCGGAATTCTAAGAATGAAAATAAAAGGAATGCAAAAAGGAAGAATGGCAACATTTGACCCATGGCTAGACGTTAATTTTGTTTCTTCAAGAGAGAAGGAATTTGAAGAGATCGATATTGATCCAGATACAGAACAACAAATTTTAGCTCTATCTACTGACATTAATATTCATAGAAGAATAGTCAGATCTATTGCTCCTTCTATCTATGGAATGGAAACAATCAAAGAAGCATTAGCAACAGTGCTTTTTGGTGGTGTTTCAAGAGTTGCACCCGATGGAATGAAACAAAGAGGAGAATCTAATCTACTTATGATTGGAGATCCTGGTGTTGCAAAATCACAATTACTTCAATATGTTCATCGACTTGCACCAAGGGGATTACTTACCTCAGGAAAGGCTAGTTCTGCTGCAGGACTTACAGCAGCTGTTATAAGAGATTCTGAAACTGGGGACTTTGGTTTAGAAGCAGGAGCTCTAGTGTTAGCAGATAGAGGTGTTTGCATGATTGACGAATTCGATAAGATGAACCCAACAGATAGATCTTCAATTCATGAATCGATGGAACAACAAACGGTAAGTATAGCAAAAGCTGGTATAGTTGCTCAATTAAATGCTAGAACTGCTATAATAGCAGCTGCTAATCCTAGATTTGGAAGGTATGAAGAATCAAGACCACCAGTTGAAAACATAAATCTTCCTGCTACAATTTTATCTCGATTTGATCTGATTTATGTTATTAAAGATGAACCAGATCCAGACACTGACAGACGAATGGCAAGACACATATTAGAGTTAAGAAGGGGTCATGTTATAGAGGATACTGAACCAACTATTGAAATGGATTTATTAAGAAAATACATAAGTTTTGCCAAACAACATGTTCAACCTGCACTTACAGACGAAGCTATGGAGAGAATAGAACAATTTTATCTAAATCTCAGAAAAGAATCAGATGAATCTTCTGCAATTGCTATTACACCCAGATACTTGGAGGCTATAATTCGTCTCTCAGAATCACAAGCTAGAATGGCTCTCAAAGAAGATGTTACTATTGACCATGTAGAAGCAGCTATTAATTTGCTAAGAGCTTCATTAGAGCAAGTTGGTAGAGATCCTGTAACTGGTCGTGTTGATATTGATTTCTTATTATCTGGAACAACCAAAACTTCTCGTTCTAAAATGCAAATAATCATTGATATTATGAAAGAAGAATCCAGAGTTGGAAGCTCTGATGTAGTCTCAATAAGACGAATCAAAGAGTTAGCAAAAGAACAAAATATTGATGAAGAGTTTGTAGATCGTGTAATAACTCAACTTCGCAGTAATGGGGAGATATATTCTCCAAGTGATGGCTTCGTGAAATTGGCATAATAGTACGTGGTTGAAGAATGAAAATTGAGGATCTTCCATTACCAGATCTTGTTAAAGAGAAATTAAAAGAAGATGGAATATACTCTTTATATCCACCTCAAGAAGAAGCAATTAAGAAAGGACTTTTTGATGACACCAATCTTGTTGTAGCTATCCCAACAGCTTCAGGAAAAACTCTACTTGCATTGTTTGCTTGTATCAAGAAACTTACTGAAACAGGATTGAAAACACTTTATCTCTCTCCTTTACGAGCATTAGCTTTTGAAAAATACATGGAATTCAAATCATATTTAGATCCTCTTAACCGAAGGACAATTCTTCTAACAGGAGACTATGACGAAGAGGATACAAGGGCTCAATATGCTGATGTAATTATTGCAACTAATGAAAAAATTGATTCAGCTATTAGACATCAAGCTCGTTGGTTAAACAAAATTGGATTGATTGTTTCAGATGAAGTACATCTCATCAATGACTCCTCAAGAGGACCAACATTAGAAGTAGTTATTGCTCAACTAAGGCAAGTTTGTAATGCCCAAATTTTAGCTTTAAGCGCAACCATTAGAAATGCAGATCAAATAGCTAGATGGTTAGAAGCTGAACTTGTATCAAGTAATTGGAGACCAGTTAAGTTAAATGAAGGAGTTCTTTATGACAAAACCATAGTTTATGGTGATGGGAGTGAAGTTACAATCCCTTCAAAAATCAAAGATAGTTTCAATAACCTTGCAGATTTCATATTGAGTAAGAAGAACCAGGCCTTGGTCTTTGTTACTACAAGAAATATGGCTGAATCTACAGCAAGAAATCTTTCTTCAAGAGTTGCAAGAACACTCTCTAATGAAAATAGAGAGAAACTTAATGCCGCATCAGCTGAAATACTTAACACCGGAGAACAAACAAAACAATCCAGAGGTTTAGCTCAACTAGTAAAAAGTGGAGTTTCCTATCATCATGCTGGGTTGAATACAGCTCAAAGGAGAATAATTGAACACAACTTCAAACAAGGAAATATCAAGTTCATAAGTGCAACTCCAACTTTGGCAGCTGGAGTGAATCTCCCTGCTAGATATGTCATAATTAAGAGCATCTACAGATATGATGTTACTTTGGGAAGTTATCCAATACCTGTGCTTGAATTTAAACAACAATCAGGTAGAGCAGGACGACCTCAGTATGATAAGGAAGGCGATGCAATAGTTATTGCCAAGAACGAATTTGATGCTACTAGTCTCTATCAGACCTATATCACAGGGGAAGCAGAAGATATAGAATCTAGAATAGCTGCAGAACCTGCACTTCGTAAAATTGTTTTAGGACAAATTTCTACTGAGAATACGCAAACTATGGAAGAACTTCAAGAGTTCTTTGGTCAAACATTCTATGGATTTCAACAAGATTCTTCTAACTTAAGTTCTATCCTCAAAAAAGTTGTAAAGTTTCTACAAGAAGAAGCTTTGATTATAAATGATCCAGATTATCTTATCCCAACAAGCTTTGGAAAAAGAGTAAGTCAACTCTACATAGATCCATTAAGTGCAATAGTAATACGAGAAGGATTAATCAGAGGAAATGTAAAATCTAAACATTATCTAACAGATTTAAGTTTTCTCCAATTAGTTTGTTCTACACCTGATGTCAGATTTCTAACAATTAAAAAAGATGAACAAATCAATCTTATTAATTTCATCAGTGAACATGAGGAGGAATTTTTAACCAACTTACCTGAAACATCTTTTGATTTGGAGCTGTTTATGAGTCAATTAAAGACTTCATTAGTTTTGCAGGATTGGATAAAAGAACTTCCAGAAGATATCATACTTGATAGATATAAAATAGGCAGTGGAGACGTTTACATGGTTGTGTCCAATGCTGAATGGTTATTGTATGCATCTTCTGAATTATCTCAATTATTGGGATATAAAGATATGGCTACTCAGATTGCTGCTGTTCATAATAGGGTGGTTAACGGAATAAAACAAGAATTACTTGATTTAGTCCAGATTCCGGGAATAGGACGAGTTAGAGCTAGAGCTCTTTACGATAAAGGTTTTAAGACACAAGAAATTTTAAAGGAAGTCAATCCAAATGATATAATGAAGATATCTGGGTTTGGCAAAGAACTTGTCAAGAATATATTTACTCATCTTCTAGGAGATAGTTTTTCAGATACATCTCTTGCAGAAGATTCAAAACATGAAGAAAAAATTGAAGAAGGGTTTGACTCAGCACCTCCACAAAAATTATTAGATGATTTTTTCTCCTAAAGTACAATAATTTAAAAAGATAGAATAAAGATTACTAGTGATAGCATTGATTTCTGAGAACCGAAGTATAACAGAATTAGAAAGAATTCAATATGATTTTGAAGATATGGATATTCCTGTTAAGTGTTTGAAAACTATTGAAGAATTCGACGTAGGGGATAGAAAGATAAAACTTACAAAGAATTTGAAGACAAAAATACCTTTCTGGTTAGCAATTCTACTTGAAGAAGAAGGTCTAGTTGAGTTAGAAGAGATCGAAAAACTAGATTTTCCAGAACTCTACAGAATAGCACTAAAGGAAGGGGAAACAAACTTACAAAAAATCAATAAATTCTTTTATGTTCTAATGAAACGGACATTTGAAGAATTTGAGAAAAAAGGCAAGGTTATACCATATCGACAAAAAGAGTCTTTAGAGATTAAAATGCGTGAATTAATGACAATGAGACTATCAAAAATCTATCATATCGCAACTAAGGGAAAGAATATCACAACTCAAATTAGAAACATGACCCCTGAAGAGAAATGGCTTTACAACTCAATTTCAGAAATCATCGAAAAATGGAAAGATATGGTGAGAGTATCTTCAGAAGAATAAAACTCTTACATGAGATAAAACTTATAATAATTATCACGATTTAATGAATGTGCCGAAATATATTTTTGTTTGTGGAGCTTTAATTTCTGGTTTAGGTAAGGGAGTAGTAACTTCAGCAATAGGTAGAAATCTCCAAGTTAGAGGAAAGAAAATTAATGTAATTAAAATTGATCCATATTTGAATATTGATGCTGGAACTATGAACCCTTATGAGCATGGTGAAACATTTGTTACAGCTGATGGTTTTGAATTAGATTTAGATATGGGAACATATGAAAGAATACTCAATTTGGAGATGTGCGGAGATCAAAATATCACAACAGGTCAAGTTTATCACAGTGTTATTGAGAGAGAGAGAAGAGGGGATTATCTAGGAAAAACTGTTCAAGTTATCCCACATATTACTGATGAAATTAAGAAGCGAATAAAAATTATAGCTGAAAGAGATGAAAAATTAGATTCATTAATCATAGAAGTTGGGGGAACTATCGGAGATATTGAAAGCCAACCATTTCTTGAAGCAATTAGACAACTAAGACGTGAAATGCCCAAAGCTGATTCTCTCATAGTTTTAGTTACATATATTATGAAACCTCCAAACCTGAATGAACAAAAGACTAAACCAACTCAACATGCAGTTCGTGAACTTCAATCATTGGGATTAAGTCCAGATATAATAGTTACAAGAGGACCTCAAGATTTAACTGAAAGTGCTAAGCAAAAGATTGTTATGTTTTGTGATGTTCCTGCAAATGCTGTATTTTCACTTCCTGATCTTGGTTCAGTTCTAGAAGCTCCAGTCTATCTAGATAAACAAGGTTTTGGTTCAACACTAAATCTTATGCTGAGACATGAAGATGTTGGTGCTGATTGGTCTGAAGACGAAAGTTTAGTAGAGATACATACTAAAGCTGAAAAGACAGTAAATATCGCTTTAACAGGAAAATATACCGAGTTATCTGATTCATATATCAGTGTTAAAGAAGCTTTGAGTCATGCAGCTGCTCACAATAAAGTCAAAATTGACATCAGTTTCATAGCTACAGAAGAATATGAAGAAAATCCAGAAAAAATATCTGAACTAAACAAATATGATGGTGTAATTGTTCCTGGAGGTTTTGGTACCAGAGGAGCAGAAGGTAAGATATCCGTAATTAAATACTTACGGGAGAACAATGTTCCTTTTCTAGGAATCTGTTATGGTTTTCAATTAGCTACAATCGAATTTGCTAGAAATGTTTGTAATCTAACTGATGCTAATTCTACTGAAATAGATCCTAAGACACCCCATCCAGTAATTGATATACTTCCTGAACAAAAACTAATCACTGATATGGGTGGAACTATGAGGTTAGGACAACACAAAATACTGCTAGAGCAAGATTCAAAATTTGAGAAAATTTACGGTGAAACTATCATTTCTGAAAGACATCGACACAGGTATGAAGTTAATCCTGAATATATTGAAATTTTAAAAAGCAATGGTCTTATCTTTTCAGGAAAATCTGAAGATGGTATCCGTATGGAAACTCTTGAATTACTAGATCATCCTTGTTTTATAGGGGTTCAATATCATCCTGAATTTCAATCTCGACCCATAAAACCTTCACCACCATTCTTCGAATTCATAAGATCTGCTAGCAAAAGGAAATAAATTAGACTTAGAAACCTCTTTTTATACGCCCTTTATAAATGAAAACATAGATTATAGTATAGTGGGTATATAGATGGCAGTACAACACAAGGTAGACAAAGCCATTGATGAGATTTCCAAACGCATCAGAACATACAATGAACACAGAAAATTATTCCAAGATTTGTTCAGACAAGTAAAGCATACACTTAATCCAGCTGAGTTTCCTGAAGCTTTTGATATTCAAACATCTGACAACCTTTTCTCTCTAAAGGTTCCTAAAACCAATATTGATGGATTAAAGATTGCTGGAATTGATGGTGGTGTGATTCATCGATCTCTCAATTATTTTGATATTGCTTTGATTAGAGCGGTTGGAGTTCTATTTTATCATATAAAAGATACAAAACCTATAGTTCGATACATTCCTGAGGAACAACCATTTCCTGATATTCTGACAAGTATTGAACCTTTAACACAAAATGAAATTGAAAGCTTAATATCTATTTGGAGAATGCAGAAGGAGATAAAATGTGGTATAACACTCCTTGAAGAAGATTTACCAGATATTATTATTCTAGATGGTTCAGTAATTCCTAACATTGATTATCGTCAAATAAGTCAAAGTGATTTTCTTGTCAGTCAATATAGAAAATTAAAAGCTCAATATAGAAGACTTTACACTCTTTGTCAGAATAACAGAACAGCTTTATGCGGTGTGGTTAAAGACTCTCGTTCTGCTATATTAACGAGTAAACTATCAGCTTTATTACCTCATTTGAGCAAATTGCCAGAATTTGATAAATTAGTAGAAATTGATTATAGACCCATTGTAAAACAATTAAGAGATACAGATCTGCTCTATCAGGTTTTAGATACAAACGAAAGAACGTTTGAATTTCTTTTAACAAATTTTAATGATGAGTTAGATAAGGATCTCCCCGATTTTAATATTCATTGTTTCTATATGAAAACTGCAGAATTTGATACACCTTTACGAGTAGAATTTCCTCTGCTTTTTTCAACAGTACATGAACATGCACAAACTATTTCATCTCTTGTGAATGCTGTTTCCAAATACAATCCTGAATATGGATTACCAAGTGTCATCATTGAAGCTGACGCTAGAGCAAAATTGAATGAAACCGATGCAGATATCCTTGTAGATGAAATTGCGTCAAAAATAGGTTACACAAGCTTTTCTCTTCAAAAGAGGAGGAATAGGCTTCCATTTAAGTGAGTGGTTAAAATGTCAAAAAAGAATATAGGTACAGTCATTGTTGATGAAGATAATTCACCAAATCCAGAGCAATTTAGTTTTGTTCTCACAAAAACAGAAGAAGAATTCCAATTACAAAAAGGGATGTATGTAGTCGTCCCAACTGAAGATGGAGAAGTTCTTGCAAGTGTTATTGAACTTTTCAAAACTAACAGATATTTCTCTTCACCTTCTGCAGTAAGAGCTTATGAAACAAGTGGTAAAACATTAGCTTCTATTTTTCCTGCAGATAGATGGGAACATATAATTGCTAAGGCTAAACCTCTTGGTATTATCACAGAAATTGGTATTCAAAGATTACTTTTCCCAGTTTCTCCTGGAGAAAATGTGTCAATTCCTGATAATGATACATTAATACAATTCTTGGGTTTGGAGAAAGATAATGGTTTGAACTTAGGAATGATTGAACAACATGATCTTACAGTTAAATTAAATCTTACAAAGTTCCTACAAAAACATGCTGCAATACTTGCTATTTCTGGTGCAGGGAAATCTTATACGGTTTCTGTTCTTCTTGAAGAGTTACTTTCTCGAAAAGCAGAACAAGGTAGAGTAGCTATTGTTCTCTTTGATGTTCATGGTGAATACAAAGGTATGGGAGATGACAAATCACCTTATAAAAAATATGTAAATGTATTTCCAGGTGGTTTAATTCAATTCGCAACTTCATCTATGTCAGCTCGTCAATTTTCAATATATGAGCCACAAATTACTACTGTACAAACAAGAGATTTATCAAAAATATTGTCTCAATTTTATAAAGATAAAGTTAAGCAAGGAGAGACATATGTTATTGGAGACATTATAGAAGCTCTCGAAAAAGATGAACAACTTAATCCTAGAAGTAGAGAAGCTTTGATTGGATGGTTATATACTTTAAATAATACTAGATTATTTGGGTCAGCTGAAAATCCTGATCTAAAAAGCATTTTAAAACCAGGTAAAATAACGATATTTGACCTAAGTGATTTTACAAGTATAAAATTGAAACAGATGTTAGTTAGCTACATTCTTTTCAGAATATTCGATATGAGAAAGAAGAATGAAGTACCACCTACAACTATAATCTTGGAGGAAGCTCATCAATTTGTTCCAGAAGCTAGGTTAGATCAAGCAATATCCAGATCAATAATAGAAACAATAGCCAGAGAAGGCAGGAAATTCTTCACTTCTTTAGTTCTTGTAAGTCAACGTCCAGTGAAATTATCTACGACGGTTCTTAGTCAATGTAACACACATGTTATTATGAGAATTCTTAATCCATATGATTTAGATTATATTGGAAGATCTTCGGAAGGAATTGATAGGTCAACTATGAACTCAATAACATCTCTAGGAGTAGGAGAAGCAATTATAGTTGGAAACGCTGTGAATCATCCTATATTTGTTAAAGTGAGAAAACGTAAAACTTCAACACTAGAAACTCAAACTTTAGAAGAATCAGCTAAGAACTTTGATTCTTGATAAACGGAGCTTGTTAAATTATTAAACGCAAGCTTTTTAAATTACAATCCTCGTGTCGAGATATAGCAAAATAAGTTTGTGGATATTATGAGCGGAAGCATTCCCATTAACTCTCTAAGAAAGGCAATTGGCCAATACATAGTCATTCGACTAAAAGACAACGTGAAATACAAAGGAAAACTGGAAAGTTTTGATCAATATATGAACTGTCACTTAAGTGACGCTATTGAAATAATTGCAGATGAAGAAGTCTCAAGATATGGGAATATCTTTGTTAGAGGTAATAACATCCTTTTAGTACAATTAGCAGTTGATGAGCTATAAAAATTACTCTGACTCATCATTTTCATCTTCCAAATGAGATGAATCTCTCTTTCTTCTTTCACGACTAATAGCTTCTTCATGTTCACGAATTTCTATTTCTCGTTCTTTTCTGTACTCATCAACTAAACCATCTAAGAAACTCTTCTTCTTTTCAGTGACTATTATATCAATTTCTTTTTGAGCTTCTGTAACTAAAGTATTGAGATCATCTTCTTTTATAATAGCAATTTCATCAATTCTTATAATTTCAACATCTTTGGAATCTGCCATGGGTATTTGAGATTCACTGAATTTTTTCTTAGCATTATATGAAAGATGATCTACATTTCCAATAACTGCTTTAATCTTGTATGAAAATAACTTCTCAGCTGTTTGTCCTCCTCCACCTGTAGTATCGAGAATAAGAACTATATCTCCTGGTCCTAAACCATAGTTTTCTGCAGTTCTTTCTATCTCATCTTGTGTGAATTTTCTTATGACTTTTAGTGGAATCCAACCTTTATGACCTCTGAGCCAAACAACTTTTTTCAATTCATCAATCCGATCAATGTATCTTTCAATTTCATTTTCTAGTTGACTGATTCTTTCTTGAGAATGAGAGATTTGATTCTCCTGGATAATGTAAGCTTTTTCTTTCTGAATCCTTTCAATATATTCAGTTTTATCTTCATCAAGTCTAAATTGAAGATACTCTAGTTTTTCTTCCAATCCTTGTATTTCAGAGTAAAGCTCAGTATTTTTTCTTCTCTCCCAGTCCAATTGTTCTTGAATAATATCAATTTCCCTTTTAATCTCAGCTATATCTGGTGCTGGTTTTTTCACTGATACTGGTTTGGTTGCATCTTTTTTGATTTCTATTTCGGTAGTAAGTGATTTGTTTATTTCCTCAACAGCATCAATAAGGGATCTTCCTTTAATCATTAGATCTTTAATTTCATCTCTTAAAGATCTATCATATTGGTCATAATATTTTTGTTCTATTTTTTCAAATTCTGCTCTATATTTCACATATCCCTTATACGCAGAAGCAAGTGAGTCTCTTTGATGAGCATTCTTGACATTGACTCCTTGCTGCATAGCTAGTTTTCTAGAGATTTCATTCTTTTCAGAAACTGTCATTACACTTCTAGGAGTGTATAATTTTGAATTTAAAGTTGAAGAAATTTTTTCTACATAAGAAGGATAAGGATATACATCAACACAAATAAGTGAAGGCTTTCCGTAATTGGTGATTTCACGAATAATTTGACCTCTACTTGCTTCTCTATAGCTTCCAATTTTCAGTATTCTGCCATTCAAATCCATGATTGAAAGCCCAACTGTCAAACCTGGATCAATGCCTACAATCAGCCTTCTTAATGACGATTTCAACTGCACTTGCTGTGACAAAGGTATGAATTCTACTCTCTCCTTATTTACAGGAAATATTTTTACCTGACAGAGCTCCCCTCTTTGCTTCTTCACAAACTTAGTTATTTCTGAAATAGGAGAGTAAATACTAAAAACAACTTTCTGAGAACCAAATTTACTTCTTGTAACACTCTTATCAAAATCAAGTCTTTTTTCGACCAAAATACTCTCAATCTTCTTTGCTTCTTGATGAACTGTAGTATCATATAATCTGCTGTAACGTTTCTGAGACCAACCACCAGAACCTTTAGATCGAGATCGAGATACAATAACTTTGGTTTCATTTTCAAATGGTTCGATAATATACCCCAATTTCTTACCTGCTAGAATTGCACAAGCTTCAGCAGCAGCTAAGGGAAAAAGCTTACCAGATACATCTAGTCCATGTTGTTTCATCAATTTGGTTAGTGGAGTAAACCCATGCATTGGTGAACCTGTAACTTGAACTAATTTCGTATTAGGGAGTAGTTGTAGACACAAATGAGGGATCTGAGATGGATTCTTTACAAGTTCAAAGATATTATCGCTTGCAAGATAATGTGCTTGGGAACTTCTTGCAATTCCTATCAATTTTTGTAGATTTACTTTTTCGTACTTTTGAATAATAGTAGCATTTGTTACATCATAAACACAGACAGAATACTTTGCTATCTTAGATGCTGAGGCTTGAGGTAAGATATCAACACCAACAGTTATTATCTCAGAATCTGAAATCTCTATCACCTTTATTTTTTACCTACTATATATTCAATAACGGTATCAACCTCATCGGTTGTAATTCCCCATTTTTTGCCAAAGTAATCTAGAAGATGAGTAAAGTCTCTTGTTAGAAGGTTGATAGCTTCTGGATGATCAATCTGAACAGCTTGAGGAAAATCAATTATTGTTATATCACCATTTTCCTCGTCATAAAGAATATTGTATTCAGTTAAATCCGCATGAACTATGTTGTATTTCTGATATAGACTCTTAGCAAATTCAATAATCCTCTCAAGGGTTTTGATTGGTTTCTTTAGAAATTGAACATTAACGAGTTCTCTTCCTTCGACACTTTCCATAGCTATAATATGTCTATTGTGTCCTTTTACTTCAGGGATAGGCAAGCCCTTATCCTGTAATTCTTTCAAAATTTTATATTCTCTTTTTGCCGCAATTTCAGCTGTAGAAAACATAGAATAATGAAATCTATTTTTTAAGAAGTCTCTTCTTTTCTTAATTTGTTGGAAACTGGCCCTTCCTGTTCTATTAATCTTAAGCAAAATTTCTATTTCTTCAAAATTAATAGCGTGATAAATGTCACTTTCTTTACCCACTCCCCTTGCTTGTCCTACACCATAAACAATCTTCTTATTGTACAGAGTATTTAGAGCAAGAGCATCAAAACCTGACAAAGTTAGAGAATAACCAATAAATTGACCTTTCCATCTACGAGTTAATTTCATTTTGTTTAACTTCGATAGAATCATTTCAACATCTTTAGCTCTATAGCCAGAATAAGTGACAATTTTGTCTACAGGAGCATACTCTCCTTTACGAAGTAATGTTTCAATCATATTCAATGTCCTGAAATCCATATTAGTGAGTTCTTTCAGGACTTTGGCTCCGCGTAGACTTATTGGCATCAATATGTTGTAAGAGTATGACTTAAAATTCTTTTCTTTCTTATATCTATTTAATGAGTAACAAGAAATACGATGTAAGGCACAAATACGATTCAACTGCAAATCGTTATGATGCAAGATATAGAGATATACAGAAGCAGAAGTATTTCGAAATTTTCTCAGAAATTGAAATGGTGAAAAATGGAACAATTATTGACGTTGGAGGAGGAACAGGATTACTTCTTGATTATTTACAAAATAAAAATCTTACAACTATTATAACAGATATATCATACAAGATGCTGAAAGAAGGAAGAAAGAAAAATCATTATGGTTTTTTTATCTGTGCTGATAGCGAGTATCTACCTTTAAGAAAAAAAAGTGGTGATTTAGTTACTTGTATATCGGTTATACAAAATCTAGAGAACCCACAAAAAACAATCGAGGAATGTTACTTCATAATCAAAAAGAAGAAATTTGTTGTTTTAACAGCATTAAAGAAATTATTTGACCTTGAAAACTTGAGTGAGATTGTAGAGAAAATAGGATTTAATCTACATAAAACTTGGTTACTTTCAGTAGAAGATATAGCGATTGTAGCTGAAAAGAAATAAAGGGAATAAAGGAATTATACTATATTTAGTATAATTCTATTCACTTTCGTTTTACAAACTTTACGAACTCCATGAGCCCCTGGTTCGTATCTTGAATCTAATACTCCCGCACGCTCTAAATACTTGATCTGAGCTGAAGTATTTGCTTCAGTTTGTTTCATTTTCTTAGCTATGCTTGATATATCCATTTCTTTATCAAGTAGCAGTTTAACAATGTTAAATCGTGTAGGAGACGATAATGCTTTTGCTAATCCGATTATTACTTTTTCTTCACTTAATTCAAGTGTTTCTGTCAAATGAAAACCACCCCTAATTTTCAAGATAAGCTAAATTAAAGATTATTTAAATTTAATGCTTGGTTAACGAAAAGATAAGTACAACATTTATATATCAATACAAATTTACATTTTAACAACATCTTATTCTTTCATCTCTTTACTGAATTAATCATACATCTACACTATATAAACAAAAGCCGTCATTAATCGTTAAATCTAAATACTTTCCAGTTTCATTATCATTAAACAGCCTAAAATCAGGTTTTAGACATGAGTTCCGCTATAGATGAGAAGATTCGTGATATTGAAGACCAAATATCAAGGACTCAAAAGAACAAGTCTACTGAACATCATGTTGGAATCCTGAAATCAAAGCTTGCAAAACTCAGACGACAGAAGTTGGATTTTCAATTTTCTTCTAAATCTGGAGGAGGAGGGTATGGTTTTGATGTAAAGAAAGCTGGTGATGGTTCTGCTGTATTGATTGGTTTTCCATCTACGGGTAAATCAACTCTCATTTCTAGTATTACTAGTAAAGAATCAAAAGTTGGTCATTACGCATTTACAACAACTACTGCTATTCCAGGTATACTGTTTCACAAGGGAACTCAAATACAAATCATTGATCTTCCAGGTATCATTGAAGAAGCCAGTATGGGTAAAGGTAGAGGAAAGGAGATTTTGGCAGTAGCTAGAGGAGCGGATATGATCATTATTATGATAGATCCCAACAAATCTACTCAATACCTTGATAAGGTTTTGACAGAACTTCGCAAAGTAGCTATACGTCCTGGTCAGAAGAAACCAGATATTAGAATAAAGAAGAAGGAACGAGGAGGGATCGCACTCTCAACTTTAGCCAAACTTTCACATATGTCAGAAAAAACTTTCACTGGAATATTACGAGAGTACAAAATCATGAATGCAGCTGTAACTGTCAGATGTGATCCAACGATTGATGAACTTATAGATGTTTTAGAAGGTAACAGGGTATATCCAAAATTGCTTATTTTAGTCAACAAAATCGACCTCATATCTGAAAAACAAAAGAGAAGGATAGTAGAAAATATTGATGACGTTATAATGATTAGTGCTTTAACTGGAGAAAACATTGAGAAGTTAAAAGATGAAATTATTGAACGTTTAGAGTTGATCAAAATCTACCTAAAGAAACAAGGTAGCAAAACAGATTATGAGGAACCACTCATTGTTAAAAGAGAATCAACTATTAGGGATGTTTGTGATAAAATCCACAGAAGCTTTAAGAATCAGTTTCGTTATGCAGTTGTTTCAGGCAAAAGTGCAAAACATCCAAACCAGCGTGTAGGTTTGGATCATGTGGTACTAGATGGTGATGTTATAACAATCATCGTTAAGAAATTCTAAATGAATTATCACTCTTTTTTGTAAGCTATTTTTCCTCCAACAATTGTGTACATAACATCGACATCATGAAATTCTTCTAATTCTATCTCATCCAAATTTTTATTTAGAATTACTAAATCTGCTAACATTCCTTTCTTTAGTTTTCCTTTGATACTCTCTTCTCCAGAAACCAAAGCCGGATAGTATGTGTAACTTTTAATTGCTTCTTCAAGTGTTAATCTTTGTTCTTCGTTGGGATGGAAAATTGCACCTTTTATACCATATAGAGGACCTAAGGGCATACCATCACTACCAAAAGCTATTATCATGTCATTGTCTACTACCCAGCGGAAAGGATTGTTAATCATAGTTTTTTCTCTTCCAAGTCTTTGTTCATACATCCCACCAATATCAATCATTCCCCATCTCCAAACGAAGTTTGGTTGCATAGACATAACTAAGCCATATTTCTTAGATCTAATAGCATCTTCTTCAAGTAGTAATTCAGCATGCTCAATTCTATGTAAGGCAAGCTTGCATTCTTCTGGATCAATATTTTTCTCAATTGCTGAAATAACCCTTGAAATTGCTTTATCACCAATTGCATGAGCTGCTAGCTGGAGATTAGCGTTATGAGTTTTTATGACCATCTCATCAAGTCTATTTTCATCATAAAGAGCAAATCCTTTCTCTCCTTCCATATCAAAATAATCTTCGTAAAGATATGCTGTTCTAGAACTGATAGCCCCATCAGTCATTAGTTTAACAGCACCAATTCTAAACCATTTATTGCCATACTTTCTATCAATACCTAACTTGATTACTTCATCGATCATATCTTCGTATACTATTCCATAGATTCTAATTTTCAACATGTTATTCTTAGCTAGATGTTTGTATACTGGCCACAGTTCGAACGTAACATTATCATGAACAGATGTAATCCCTAGACTTAAGCATTCTTCCATTCCAAAATTTAGACCTTTAATAAAATCGTCAAATGAAGGACGAAGTTCTTTTCTTTTTTCTGGATCTAATTTAGAATGATCTAAATCCCTAAGAGTTCCCAAGGGTTCTCCATTTTCATCAACATCGACCCCCATCATATCTGTAGATAACCCTAAACGTTCATAACCAAGACTATTTACAGTTTCAAAGTGTCCTGAAACATGACGTAAATTCACAGGATTTTCCGGACTAATTGGATCTAAATCAGCAGCGGTAATATAGCGTTGTTCAGTCCAATTACTTTGATCCCAAGCTCGACCAATGATCCATTCTCCAGGATTCTTTTTCTTAATTTCATCTTCAATAAGTTTAACAGCTTCTTTCAAGCTCTTGGTCTTACTCAAATCGAGATACACTCGATTCATTCCATTCCATGCAATGTGTGTATGAGCATCATTGAAACCTGGAAGTACTGTATTATTACTTAAATCTAATACTTCAGTAGAAGGTCCAATTAAATTTTCTATTTCATTGGTTGTGGTTACTATTAAGATAGTATCTGCAAAGATAGCAATAGCTTCTGCTCTTGGATTATTATCATCAAGTGTCCAGATATTAGCATTTTTGATGACTAAATCTGCAAATAATTCTGTACTCATGAATTAAAATTAGAGAGGTTTTTTTTAATCTTGTTGTTGGAATCTAAAATCTTAACACCCAAGAAATTAATATATGGGAATATATTCACCTCTTCAGAGAACAATGTCACAAGTTGCACTAGTGTATACTAAAGATAGGGAAAAAGGAACCTATCAGGTTTTAGACTTACTTGGTATTAACCCAGTTAAGGGAAAGAAAGTTGTTCTGAAACCTAATTTTAATACTTCAGATCCTGCACCAGCTTCCTCTTCTGAAATAGTACTAAAAGCTTTAATCACCAGAATCTATGAAATGGGAGCTAAATCAATTATATTAGCAGAAAGAAGTGGACCAGAGGATTCTCGAGAATGTATGGAGAAGAAAGGAATCTTCAAAATGGCAGAAGAATTAGACTTTGAAGTTGTGAATTTAGCAGAACTACCCTTAGAAGAATTTATCAAATTTGTACCTGAAAAAAGTCATTGGGAGGACGGATTCTTATTCCCAAAAATCTATCAGAATGCTGAATGCATTGTTGAAACTTGTTGTTTGAAAACACATCAATTTGGGGGACATTTCACTTTAAGCATAAAAAATGCTACAGGTTTGGTTCCAAAAAAGAATCTTAATGGAAATGCCTACATGCGGGAAATGCACAGTTCTCCAAATGCTAGGAAAATGATGGCAGAAATAAATACTGCATTTAACCCTGATTTAATTGTCTTAGATGGTGTCACAGCTTTTGTTGATGGAGGACCTGCAAGGGGAACATTGAAAGAAGCTAATGTAATGTTAGCGTCAACTGATAGAATTGCAATTGATGCAGTCGGAGTAGCTTTACTCAGAATCCTAGGAACAACTCCTGAAGTTTCTGAAGGAAAAATCTTTGAACAAGAACAAATCGCACGAGCAGTAGAACTTGATCTTGGCGTTAAATCAGCTAAGGAAATTGAGATCTTAACAAATTCAGAAGATGCTGATAAGTTAACTGAAAAAATCTATGAAAAATTACTGTAGAGATGAAGAATTTTTTATACTTCTACATTCTTCTCTATCCGTTAAACAAACTACAAAAAAGAACTGAGTTGAAACTATGTCCCCTATAGAAGCTGAACTTCCACCACCTTCTGAGGTCCAAATGAATATCAGAGCCGTCTTAAAAGCTCCTGAAACAAAGGAAATATTAGCATTTTTCACATCTCAGTTTCTAAGTTTTGCCCTCTATATGTCTATAAGACAATTATTCCCACTTTATCTGCAAGAAAGAACCTCATACCAAATGATAAATTATGCTTTCTTCATGTCAATGAGTGATTTTATTCCTGCTAATCTAGAAAATTTCACTTCAGGTATAGAATCAGCTGTATTAGTAAAGTGGGGGATCATAGCTACAGCTTATACATTTGCTGGCTTAATAGGAAGAATCCCTAGTGCATGGTTAGTGGAGAAATTCGGCAGAAAACCTTCTATTATGACATCGTATATTTTTATGATTGGTTCTTTAGGCCTGCTCATTATAACAGATAATACTGCCTTGCTAGCGTTACTATTTGTTATATTAAGATTAACGAATAATGTTTTTGGACTCTGTAGTAGATCTCTGATATCTGATGTGAAATCAAAATACAAAGGATTGTATAACTCACTGATTTCCAGTTTTGGGAGATTAGGAACTCTTGTTGGTGCAATAAGTTTAGGATTCGTTCTTGATTTCTTTCCAGGATATGTAATGATTCTATGTGGATTCATTGTAGCTATTTTTGCAATAGGTGTGTTTCAACTTCTATTCATAAAAGGAAAAGCTGAAACTATACATTTCATTAGAAGAGTTGATATTAAAAGAGGACAAAAAACAAAACTAGATTTCAAGATATTCAAATCTAGAACCTTTGTTTTCTTTACATTAAGTTTTATAATTTTTGGATTTATATCAGGAATTACAGATCCGGTTATATCGCTTTATGGAAAAAATATCCTCTTCCTTTCAGAAAGAATGATTGGTACTATAATTGGTCTTTCTCAGCTCAGTTTTGTTCTACTTTCACCTATCATAGGATGGATTATTTCAAATAAACCAAAATCAAATAGAGCATTATTAGTCGCTGCATCTATAATAATCACGCTCAATTACTTGTTAATTTATCTTGTACCAAATAATCCTTTTGCATATGCAGCCATATTATTCATCAAAAATATCGGTCATGCCTTGTTTTTCCCTGTAGTATTCACGATTTTAACGTATGAATTACCGAAAGCACATTTCTCAGTAATCTATTCTGTGATAACAACAGGATTTTTCTTAGGAGTTACAGGAACGACATATTTGTCGACTTTCTTGTATAATATTTCTCCAGTGTATCCTTGGTTATTTGCATGGATTACAGGTGTTGTACTGATAGCAGTAGTCATTTTCTATGTTATTTTCCAGAAAGCAGATTGGAAAAATATTGACAATGTATCAGAAAACTAGTTTCATCTTCATTTTGTGGCGTTTAAATATTTCAGTTTATGTAAATTAATGTGTCAATAGAGATAGATGAGATATGTAAACGTTTTACAAAAAAGGGAAAAGAAATAGATGCTTTAAATGACATATCAGTAAAAATCAAGGAAGGATCATTTGTAGGACTTCTTGGTCCAAACGGGGCAGGCAAAACTACACTCACTAAAATCCTAACAACTCTCTTAATACCTACGTCAGGTGAAGCTTACATTGATGGTATTTCAATCAACGAAGACAAGAAGATTAGGCAGATAGTTGGAGCTGTTTTTGGTGAATCAGGTGGAAGAAGCCTATACTACAGGCTTTCAATTTATGATAATCTAATGTTTTATGGAACTTTAAGTGGATTAAGTAAAAATGTAGCAAAGAAGAGAATACAGTCTTTGCTAAATTATTTTGACCTTGAAGATAAAAGAGATACTCTTGTAATGAAACTATCTACAGGTATGAAAGCTAAAGTCCTTCTTATCAGATCCTTGGTTCCATTTCCCAAAGTTCTTCTGCTAGATGAACCTACATTGGGTTTTGATGCTGAAAGTTCAGAGAAAGCTAAAGATCTACTTAATGAATTCAACCGAGAATTTGGAACCACTATACTTCTTACAAGTCACAATTTTCCTGAAGTAGATGAGTTAACATCAAGATTGATATTGATAGATTCTGGAAAAATTGTTCAGGATTGTGCTCCTACTGTATTCAAGAAGAAGGCTGTTCAAGAGTACGTCCATTTAATCTTCTCATTACCACCTCTACCTACAGATGGTTTTAGAATGTCTCAATTACCAACAGATATCTTCAGGAAACTTGTCAGAGATTCAGCTGGCGCAGAGATAACTTCTCTTAAGGAAAATGATGGATTAAATTTTGTTTATGAAGCAACTATCAAACCAATTGAATACTCACTTAATGAGACTATTTCACGAATAACAGTCTTAATTTTACGAGCTAGTGGAGAGATATACAAAATCGCTCCATACATGCCTAGTTTGAAAGAGTCTTTTCTAGCTTTCTTAGCCTTGAATAAGAAGGAAACAATTCAAGAACAAGAACTAAATGAGGGTGTGTTAACTTTTCCCATACAAGAGGAGGATGTATAGAAATTACACATCAACTCGTTAATGTACTTGATTCATTTAGTTATGCTTCTAAGAAAAGCAATCCTTTCTCTAGAATTAGTATTATTTTCAAATCTCGAGTCAAAATGGCTTTCAGTTACAAGAGTAGCTATCTGATGACATTTCTTCTCAATCTGATCACAATTGTCATGTATTTCTTTTTTGGAAAAATGAATCCTGATATGACATTATTTGGGATTCCTTCAACTTATCTTGAATTCTGTTTTCTTGGATTAAGTTTACAGATGATCATAGGAACATCACTTGCGACAGTTAATGGAAGTGTTTTTAACGAGATTCTCTCAGGAACATGGTCTTACTTACTGTTTCAATTCAATTTTGTAGAGTATTCTATTGGAAGCACTTTAGCAGGGGTATTTTTATCTTCAATTTCTGTTTTTGCAGCATTGTTTTTAGCATATCTTTTCATGGGAAGTTTCTATGTTATTTCCATCCAGAAAGTGATGTTAGTGATTTTCTTGTTTTTACTGATATTAGTTGCTCACATGTCTATTTCTATGATTTTTACTTCATTCACAATTTATTATCAGAAAGACAGTGGTTTAGTTCGATTGGTATATCAACTAACGAAAACTTTCACAGGTATTGTCTTTCCTATTTCCTTGCTTAAAGGCTTACCTTTAATCATATCAAGGGCTCTTCCTCTAACGTATGGACTTGAAGCTTTGCATTCCATTGTTTTAACGGATCAGTATAATTGGCAGCTCATTGCAATAAATAGTGCAATTCTATTTACTTCCTCTCTAATCTTTGGAGCTCTTGCCATTTTTTTAACTTCTAAAAGCATCAAACATGCAAAAAAGCACAATAAGGTTGATTGGTATTAATGGCGACAGAAGAAATAAATAGAGTAATGGAGAAATTTGAGTACTCCGATTTTTCATCTAAATTCTTAATGGGATTCAAAGCAACTTTTTTGAGAAACATAAAAATTATCTGGCAATATAAATTATCTCTGCTATTAGGATTTGTAAACACATTTGCAGTTGCTAGTTTATTCTTCTATATAGGAAACCTTGTTCCAAACCAAACTATTAGTCAAGATGGATATGTAGTAAGTAGCATATCTTATATCTTTGCTGGAAGTATGTTAGTTGATATCTCAACACGCATTCTTTCACAATCAATGAATAGTTTTACTAGTGAGATGAAACAAGGTACTTTTGAAACTTTAGCTATTCAGCCTTATGGATTGAAGAAATATTGTGTATCGGAAGTTACATTCGAAGTTATATACAGAATGATTTTTTCTTTCATATATTATATTCCAGTACTTCTTATATTCCCTGTATTTAGTGGGCTTAAACTTAATTTTCCATCTATACTATCCTTGATGTTGGTTATATTATGCATTATCTTATTTTTCTTTTCCCTATCTCTAGTAGCTGCTAATATAACCATCCTTGTAAAGAGGGGTAGAGAGATTTCCATGGTCATAATAGGTATTATGCATCTATTAAGTGGAAGTCTCTTTCCTCTCTCACTCTTTCCTGAATGGTTAAGAATAATAGCATATTTTTCACCCATGACAATAGCTGTTCAATCCTTCAGACTTTGTTTGTTTGGTCAAGGAACTCTAACTGATAGTATCGTATGGGGATCAGTTGTTATGTTGATAATTATGTCACTATTAATGCTATTTCTTTTTAATCTGACCTACAAGAAAATTTACTCAAAAATAAGAAAAAAGGGGACTGTACATGAATACTGAAAATATAGCGTTAAACATTGTTTTACAGCAACTCAAGGAACTCATTGACTGCGACTTTGACATCATCTGCTTGAGTAATAGCTCTACCAATAACAATAACGTCTGCTCCATTATCGATAGATCGAGTACTTGTTTCGAGATTTAAACCACCAGCAACAGCTGTTAAACAACTTGGACAATGTTCCTTGATAGAATGGATTTGCGCCCAAGGATGATCTGCTTTTCCTTCTTGATCTATTCCTCTATGAAAAAGAACTATTGCAGGATTCTTCTTCAGATTTTTTAGAATTGATGATGGTTGGATAACGTTCATTAGATCTAGGATAATCTCAACATTTTCCTTTTCTGCTTTATCGATAGATGAAACAATTGTCTCAGTTGGAGCTAGTCCACTGATAACAACAGCATTAGCTGATGCTTCAGCAGCTATTTTAACCTCTAACCACCCAACATCAAGAGTTTTCATATCAGCTATAATGAATGAATTGGCATGGTATTTACGAATAAATTTTACAATATCTATTCCAAATTTCTTAATGAGAGGAGTCCCAGCTTCAAGTAGAATCTTTGTTGAAACTGGAATTTCAAGTAAAATTCTTTCTAATTCATCCTTATCAACTAAGTCTAAAGCAATTTGCAAATAAGGTGGATTGTTAATGGTCATTTTTACATACTCACTAACTTAGTAGAAACTTCTTCTTTAAGTAATCTAGGCTTAGCAACATCTTTAACAAAATCTAAGATATAATCTTGGTTCCTTCTCTCACCATGCATCAAAACTATGTCAGATGCTTTTGTTTTTACCATTAATTCTTTCAAACCCTCTACTGAGCTGTGACCTGAATATGGAAACTTCATTACTTTTAGTTTAAGATTAACTTTTTTGGGTTTTCCATAACTTGTCTGAAGAGTAACATTCTTGTTTCCATCAAAAATTTCTCTTCCGGTGGTACCATCTACTTGGTAACCTGTGAATCCTAAAACATTGTTTGGGTTTGTTCCGATTAATTCTAAATATGTGTGTATTGGACCTCCCTCTAACATTCCTGAAGTAGTTACGATTATGGAACCTTCCTCAGTATTTGAAATGTATTTTCTAGAATTGTGAGGTCTATTTGATATTGATGGTACAGGGATAAGATTTTGTTTGTCAAATGGAGAATAAAGACCAGCATCTTTCAGTTGTGAAAGGAAGCGCTTAGAAACCCATTTATCACTTAAGAAGTGTTCAGTTATCATATTCATATTATTAATCATACCGTCGATATAGATGGGTACATCATTCAAATCATCATCCAAAGCTAAAGTGATTAGCATTTCTTGAGATCTCCCAACTGCAAATGATGGCAGTATCATCTTGTTTTTCTCATCAGCTATTTGCTTAGCCATAAGTCGAAGACCAACGTCAATCTTTGATCTCTCTGGAACATATCTATCTCCGTTAGTTGATTCTGTTAGGAGAATATCAATTTCCTCATCAGGAATATCATATCCATCGAACATTGGTGTAATTCTATCATTAATATCAGCTGTATAAAGAATAAGTATACCTTCCCAATCGATTAGAATTTGGGCTGCACCAAGGACGTGTCCTGCATTAATAAAACGTGCGGTAATCCCATCAGCAAGTTTAATTGGTTTATTATATTCTGTAGTTTTTATTCTTCTAAAAACCTTGTCTAAATCAGATTCTGACCAGTGTCTTCTCCCTTCTATTTTCAGATGATCCAGCCAGAGTTTATAGACAATCTCCTTTGTTGGATGAGTCATGTGAAAACTTCCTTTATATCCATTCTTAGCCAAAGATGGCATGTATCCTGAATGGTCGATGTGTGCGTGACTCAAAATCACTGAGTCAATTTTATGTGCTATATTGTCAACTCCTTTAGGCGCAACAGAAAGTTGTTTGGGGACCAGCTGTAAACCACAATCGAGAAGTATGTTATGATCTCTGCTGTGTAGAAGAAAGCTGCTTCTTCCAACGTAATCAGTAGCACCGTAAGCTGTAATGTTAATATCGTTCATTATCTACGCCTTGAAGTTCTTCGTCAGTATTCCCATAGTTTTCCACTAACTAAAAACGTTTTGATGTATTTAATTGCATATTTTTTTATATTAGGGAGAATAGAATCATATTGATAATAATGGTACCTGATAGAGATAATGATAAAGAAAAGAAGCAAAAAGGCAAACAAAAGGATATAAGAGCCGATATATCTGATGCTTACAAATCATTTGATGCAGGATTAAAGGATGCTCAAAGAGAAGACGAAGAAAGAAGAAAAGAAGTCTTTGAAGAGGGAGTAGAAAGAATTGAGAAGAAATCAAGTAAGGATCTTTTTGCATCAAAAATGCTAGTTGGCAAGGTACTTGAACTGAGAAAAAGAGCAGGTATGACAGAAACGATTGGAACAGCTGGTAAAGTAAAAGCACCAATCTTGTTTGGTAAAGATGAATTCAAACAGAAACTTGTTCAAGAAATATTAGTAATCGGAATTGAAGAATTAGAAGTAATAGGTAATGCCATTACAGTTGTCAACTTAATAGATTATTTCAGAGAGACAAGACCTAATTGGAGTGTTAGAACTGGAGAGATTCTTGAAGTTGTACGTAAATTGGAAGAAAAGGAAGTCATACCACCCAAGGTAGATCTCGGAGAAGAAGAAGTGCTAATAAGATTCAAACCAATAGAAATGTCAAATGATATTCAAGAAATTCTAATGTTAGCCACAGGATTACCATCATTATCAGTTGATAAGGTTGCAAGCCATCTTGGATGGTCAATTGAACGAGCACAAAGTACTCTAACATTAATGATGAAGATGGATTTAACCGTTCTAGACGAAGAATCTGGGGATTATTACTTTCCAGGAATAACACCCTAGTAATATGATTAAAATGATGAAACTTCGTTCAAAATAAAGTTTTAGTGGTTCTTATCGCCTTTTGCGAAGAATTTATAAAGTTTAAAAGGAAGGTATCTTGGTGAATCCCCACACTCGTTTTGCGGGGATTCACCCTCCCTCCCTCATTCTGTTTTGTGATAATAAAAGGCTCTTACATCCTATGCCAGTATTTTGTGCCTTTATTCTTCTTTTCTTCATCCATTTCAGCTAGAATCTTTACTGCATAATTAGCAGCTGTTATAGCTTCTTTTTCACCTAAGGTTCCAAATTCATTTGTTACTCTATTGGCATATACTGCACATATTGCTCCAGTTCTTGCTCCAAATATTTGTCCTAAAGTAAAGATATGTGATGCTTCCATTTCCATATTCAATACACCCATTTTTTGTAAATCTGGGACAATTGTATCTGTTTTTGAAATTTTGTAATCATTATATCCTGGTCTTCCTTGTCCTAAATAGAAACTTGATGATGAAGCTGCAATTCCCACATGGTAAGTATATCCTAATGATTCACATGCTTCTATCAAAGCGAGAACAATTTCATAATTTGCTATTGCTGGAAAAGTTTCTGGAACATAATGCACACTTGACCCTTCTAGTTTCACTGCTCCTGTATTAATAATCAGATCTCCTAACTCCAATCCTGGTTGCAATGCTCCTGTTGAACCTACTCTTATGAAAGTGTCACATCCAATATTCAGTAACTCAGTTATTGCTATTTCACAAGCAGGAGTACCTATTCCTGTTGAAGTTACACTAACTGGAACACCATGAACTTTACCTGTATAGGAATAATATTGCCTATGAGTAGCTATTTCTTTGAATTCTTCCCATGATTCTGCTATACGTTTAGCTCTTTCTGGGTCTCCTGGAAGAAAAACTGGTCCTTTCAAATCTCCTGGCTTACATTCTATATGATATTGTTTTCCCTCCTCGAAGACAGGTTTATCTGCTTCTATCTTTGATTTTTCTTTATCCATATTTCTAAATTAGTGAATTAGAATAAAAGTTTTTCATATTTTTTGAGTTAATTTTCTAAGCTTTTGGAAACTAAAGCAATTCTTTTGCTCTATCAAAAGAAATATTCTTTTCTTTGATCATCTGTTGAGCGATTTTATCTATTTTTTCTCCTTTAGCACCTACTTGAATAGCTATATTTCTGGCATGAAGATTCATATGACCTTCTTGAATTCCTTCTGATGATAAGGCTCTCAAAGCTGCTAGATTTTGTGCTAGACCAACAGCCCCTAAAATTTCTGCAAATTCCTTAGCTTTCTTCACATTGAGAATTTTGAAGGATAATTTGTAAATTGGGTTAACATTCATCGCTCCTCCTAAAATCCCTACAAGAACTGGAACTTCAAGATAACCAATGAGATCACCTTCTTCATTCTTCTCAAATTTAGATAAAGATCTATATCTTCCATCTCTAACAGCATAGGCATGAGCTCCTGCCTCTACAGCTCTTGTATCATTTCCAGTAGCTAATAGAACAGCTGTAATTCCATTCATTATTCCTTTATTATGAGTTGTACACCTGTAAATATCGTGGTCAGCAAAATCATAAGCAAGAAGAATCTTATCAACTACAACTTCTCCCCCTAGTTCTTCTTTATCAAATATTGCTTTAACTTTGACTGTTCTCTTAACAGCATAGTTAGAAATTATTTTTAGCAGGACTACACCAGAGGTAATTTTTTCTACTTCAGTTTTAATTTTTTCAAGCATTGTGTTAACAGCATTTGCTCCCATAGCATCTTTAACATCTACAATTAGATGAAGAACAAGGTATCTCCCAGTTTTACCTTCTATTTCTCTAACCTCAATATCTTGAGCTCCTCCCCCTAGTTTAACAAGTATTTTGTTAGTTGAATTAGCTAGTTCTAGTAGTTTAGTTTTATTCTTCAATAAGTTGCTTTTAGCTTCCGAGAAGTTCTTTACACATAAAATCTGGATTTGTCCAATTGCATATGAACCAGAGTAATCAGCATAAAATCCTCCTTTCTTTCTAGCAATCTTAGCTGCATGACTTGCAGCTGCAACAATTGAAGATTCTTCCACAGCCATCGGTATAAGATGCTCTCTACCATTTACTATGAAATTAGTAGCAATACCTAGAGGTAAAATAACTCTACCAACTACATTCTCTATCATATAATCAAGAGTTTCATCAGTAACTCCTTTTCCATCCAAAAGAGCAATTTCATCTTCACTAAGGTCACACATTTCAACAATTTTCTTTCGTCTTTCTGCAGTTGATAGATTATAGAAATTAGGAATCCGAGAACTAAAAGGCATGATTAGATTTTCTATTACATCGTTAAAATCTTTTTCCCAATATCTTAAGGAATATTAATGATATAGGAATAAGAATCGCTCCATGTAATAGAGAAACACTTGGTTATAGTAACCAGGAAAATAAAAATCACAACCATGTCCCCCAAAAGAGAATAGTAATACTGCACAATCAGTTCTTCCTAAATCGCTGTATGTTTTCTGAAATATCAATGATTCTTCAATTAAGCCATCCTTATCACCTTGAAAAACTAGACTTGGTGGAGAATCAGATTTAACTAATAAATTTGGATCTCTCCATTCCAATTTACTAGTACTCGCAAAATCTGCAGATATGTTATTTGCTGGATAATAGGGAACCAATCCTTTAATTGTATAAGCATTCGAAAAAGTTTCAGTATAATTTCCTGAATCTAAACCTAAAGCAACTGCACATGTTAACTGACCACCTGCAGAACCTCCAGAAATAAATACAGAGTTAAGATTTGCCCCATATTCTGAAGAATGAGCTTCTAAGAAATGAGTGAAATTTCCAATATGTCTCATCATATCATCTAGAGTAAAATTACCAAACACATTTTCTGGTCCTGCTGAAAACCCTCCCATTATGTCAGAGATATTATTCAATCCATACTGAATATCAAAAACACAATATCCTTGAGCTGCTAGATATCTATTCATCATTCTGATGTTCATAAAACCTTTATCTCCAAGAACCCAACCACCTCCGTGAATTCGAATTATAGTAGAATTCTCTCCAGGTAATCCAATCCCTTCGTTTGGAGGTAGATAGGCATCAAAGTAGAGTTTAATATTCTGATCTACTGAATAATTACTGCTACTCCCATCAAAATACAAAATATCTGAAATGATTGTGCAAGAAGGTACTCCACTTCCAAGGAAATAACCTGTTAGTTGGAAAGGATTCTTTAGGAAAAATTCAGAATAACCAGATGTTTCAATTTCATTTTCCCAACTTCCTCCAAAATACGGATTATAAGCATCTGAAAAATCTCTATAAGCATTTATACTGAAAGATGGTGTGGATAACAAAGGAATGAAGCAAATCGAAGAAACAACCACACCCAAAAATGAAATTGTTAGAAGTTTAGTTTTAAGAAATTTGTTCTGTTTTCTCAAAGTATATAAAATCAAAAAAGTGCATGTTATACATCCAAGACCAATAAATAATCCTGTTTGAGCAGCAAAAACTCCTAACCCAAAACCTAGGCTTCTTAAAATTCTTGGGTTAATAATTGCAATGTCAATCAAAACTCCAAATGAAAACACAAGGAAACTAAATGCAACTACAAACCGTCGAAGAACTAATAGTATTTTATTTTTTATAGTCCTATTTCTATCTGCACTAACTTCAAATTCAAAGTATTCTGAATCTTTTTGGAATTTACTTAAGAAGAAAAACATCAATACAGAAGAATAGATGAGGATGCCAAAATATCCTATAACTACCATAATTCCTAATCCGATATTAGATGCAAGTCTTGGTCCAAAACCTACAAAATTGGATATAAACATAAGAAGATAAGCAAATCCTATAAAAGCATAAAATCCATACGAAGCAATCCTATATTTACTCACTTTTTCGTTAAGTGGATTTAATATTCTCCCTTGTATTAAAATAACTATGCTGCTGTACAAGATAGCTATAACAAAAAGAACACCATTAAAATTCCAGTAATGAGAATTACTAGGTACTATCAGATAAATTATTCCTGAAAAGATGCAGAAAATATTCAGAAACAGTGAAATAAAAATGGAGTAGGAATATACTTTTTTCATTATATATTTTCTAATATAGATGTATAAATATCTTACTTGATTAATTCGAAATTTAAGAAAGAGGGATGAAAAGAGTATTTAGTGAACTTAGAGTTCTTCTAAAACTTGTATTTTCTGATCTTTGAATTGTCTCATGATACGAGTAACATAGCCTGCTATTTGATTTCGCATCTTCTTGGACATTGTGGTACATACTTCTTCAACAACATGCTTGTTGTTTTCAAATTCTGTGTTTAATTGATCGTGAAAATCTCTTACTATTTGCTTGGATAAACGTTTTACTTGGCTTGTTCGTATATTACCCATGTTAATCTGAAGCAAGTTTTATACTAACTTTTTAAAAGTTTGTTGATGATTACTAATTTCTGACAATAGAATTGTAAGTAATTTTAGAGGGATAGAAGTAAAGGAAACCAATCTTATTGAAGTAACAAATAATTTCTATTTTTTCTCACCATAATATACATAATATTCAGCACAACTGGGACAATAAGACATTAATTCATCTAATTGTTTCATATCACCTAGTTTGTGTTCGGCCTTAGTTCCACAACGAGTACAATAACTGACAATCTTCTGAGGTTGTGTAACTACTCTTTTTCTAATTCTTTTTCTTATTCGTATGAAACTATAGGTTATTCCTATTATTCCTGCTCCTATTACTACTACATAGTAGTGCTTTCTCAAAAAATAGTCTGGTTTAAGTGTTAGAAAGTCGTTGAAATTAGTTGATATCCAATTTGGATCGTTGAGTTCCAATGTACTTCCAGTGACATTCTCATGTATTATCAAGGATAAATCATTTGAAATTCTCCCCCATTCTCTATAATAGTAGAATTGACTTATTTCACTTCTACTATCATTCTCTTCACTTAAACTCAAACTATCTGAAGTGATAGTATCTTCAAATAAATACGTGACTGATTGACTATTCTTAATTTGGAATACAATAATCATCCCATCTATTGAGTGTACTCCCTCTTGTAATGCTTTGAGAATCACTGTGAAATTTATTGTAGTTAATCCCTCTATCAGAAATTCCTCGACTTCTACTAAAAAATTCAATTCTGTTTCATTATCTGTTGTTATTATTTCTGTCTTTTTTTCAGCATAAATTACGCTTGGAGAACTTGCAATAATAACTGTAAATATGAACATTAGATATAGTTTAACGTCCTCTTTCATCATCTTCCCTCATCATCTCTTCGATTACAGCTCTCTCCTCCATCAATCGCTTTAATCTTACTCTCTCCTGAGCAACATCGTGCTCTCTGTTTGTTTTAGTGTCCATCTATTCTTTCGTTCCTTGTCTAACGATTATGCGAAATTCTGCACAATCGACTTTAAAAGTCTTTTTGAATAATGATTAAATTTAATATCAGGATATTCTGTTTTTTAATTATTTATTCCTAAATCTACCTTTTCAAATTCCTTAATCTTTTCTTGTAGAGTAAGTATTGTATTTTGTTGATTGTAATTGGTTATTGTACTTTCATATATTAATCCAACTAAGCACAATCCCAACATTATGTAAAGAGCTATAAATGTTCTATCTATTCCTGAACCCCATATCACTATCTAGTGCATCTAGGATCTATCCATGTAGAATTTGTATTGATTCCTATGGGATGATACACAAATTTCTACAAAATACACTCATTCATATTGGTTTATGTGTCATGTTACACAGTCTTACTATCAAAGGCATGTTTAGAGCAATCAAATTAGAAATAAAATTGTTCACTTGAAAAAACTTCTATTCCATTTGGAGTGATAGCAAACGGTCTTTCAGACATTTCGTGTTTCAACCCACGCATTTTACGAATGTTCATACTTCGTATTGCGACATTGTTCCTATATTCATAATTTAGGACAATAACTCCTTGACTCATGAACTCTTCTACACCAAATCTACTCACTACACCATCTCTCATTTCGCTGGTTAAAATTGTTGTACATTCTAATGAAGACATAACAGCACTAAGTTTCAGAATTTGTCTTCTAATTTGCTGTTCTGAAGCCATAGAAAGAGCTAAAGCAGTAATACTATCAATAACAACTCTTTCAGCTGAGGTTTTATCAATTACTTCTACCAGTTGAGTTATTAGTTCATCTACATCTACAGGAGTTTGATATTTCTCATCTGAGCCTACTCCAGCTCTAGGACTGAAACCATCAAAAATCACAAGCAGATTGTCTTTCTCAATGTCATTCAGGTTCCATCCAAAATTCAGTGTTTCTTCACGTACATGTTCGGGATGTTCATCAAAGGACACGAAAATTCCACTTTCTCCACCAGAAACTATACCATGGTAAAGAAATTGCATTCCAAAAGTGGACTTTCCAGCGCCAGCAGGGCCAGAAACAAGAATTGTTCTACCTTTTGGCAATCCTCCTCCAAGGATTCCATCTAATCCAATTATCCCGGTTTCTACGAGTTCCATACATTCAATTCTACACTAGTAGTAAAAAGAATTTCGGAAGTATTAGTGTCAGATTACTTATCAGCTATTGTTGTTAATTCCCAGCCACCAGGTGATCTACAAAGGATTGTCGGTTGAGAAACATGATCTATATGCAAAATTAACTCAACATCATGTTGTTTTCTAAAATGTGAAGATGCTGGTACAATTTTGAATTTTCCATCGATAAGATGAATAGTATTACCGAGAGAAGAGTTCTGGATCAATTCTTGGTTTTCATCTATGATTCCTATTCTAGCCATCATTCCCCAGTTCATTACTCTGATCAGAGGTTTGATTTTGTTTTTCTCTTTTATGTAAGATATTCCTACACAGTATAAGGGTGACTTTAGATCAACAGCTAGTGATGATAAGGCTTGATAAGAAGAAGAGACGAATTTCTCTAATTCTTTTGGTTTGGTAGAAACATCTAAACTAACTTGATAACTTGATTTTATCTCTGGGAATTTTTTAATCATTGATTGATAAAGCTGCTGAATAGTGGTTTTTGCTGGTTGAAATCCTGAAAAATAGAGCCAACCTAAATATTCTAGACTAGCAATGCATAAACCTCTATTCTTTGAATTCAAGGAGAGATAGAAAGTTTGTTCGAACATCATAGCTGCTTTGTCTAAATCCTCTAATTGCATGAACTTGAAACCTAACTGATTTATGAATTCAATGTTATCATAATCATAATCTTTTGCTGATTCAACTGCCTTTTCACTTCCTAGAATAACTGTTAGAAGGATTAAAGCTTTCAAGACGTTTACAACGTCAGCTCTTTGATATTGATTACACTCATCTTCAAAAGCAGGTGTAAAATAAGAATTCAATCTGTGAAACTGACCAGACAATAATAAAATAATCATTCTTAAGAAATGAGTATCTATTCCATATTGTTCATTGGCTTCAGAGTTCTGTAACAAAATCATAAGTAATTTGTCCATATAAACTCTAGAGAGTTCTACTTTTTTGTTTTCAATTAATGCAATACAAGCAAGATAATGTAGTCTTCCTAGAAGTAGATTTGCTTCATTATAGATTATGTGATCTTCAATATCATCAACTGCAAGTTTCCAGTCTACTAAATGATCTGTTATTTCACTAATTCTTGCCAATAGTTCGCTTTCAAGTTCCATATAATGACCTGTCTTAAAATCCACTTCTAGTCCTTGTAAATCGCTTTGTGCTTCAGTTAGAAGTTCCTTCAATTGTAGAGATTCAATAGAGAATCCATCAGCTTCAGTTAAATCGCTTTGAGCTAATTGAGAAATCTTCTCTTCGTATTCAGTTCGAATTACAGAAATAGCTGAATCTATGATCTTCCTGATTCTTTTTACAGGATCATATCTATTTGTACTTTCAATTGAATATCTGATTTCAGCTGTTATTAATTTATTTTCCAGTTCCTTCAGAAATGAAGTTAAAGAAGGATCTTTATTTTCTTCAAGTACAAAACTCATAAAAGCACTATTTGTGAGAGTAGATATTCCAATTAATTCTGCTGTTTCAAGTAGTTTTAAGTCACTTGACACAATTGTAGCACTTAATTTGTCAGCGAGAAAAATAACTGATAGATCTGGTTTCTGTGGAAGGTTTGAAGTGTGTTTATGTATTTTCTGTAGAAATTTATTGAATTCGTTTTGATTCACTTCAGAAGTTTTAACATGAGGGATAATTTCTCTCTGAAGGAAGAATCTCATCTCATTCTTAATGTAAAAAGGCATGTGGATTTGAAAATTGATAGCTTTGAAAGCTTTAGCAAATTTTGAGAAAGTATTGGGTAATGTCTGAAACCCACTAATATAGAAATTTGTATCAATAACGAAATCTGGCATCAATGCTAATAAGTAATAGTTATATTTTTACTTTGCGTAATAGAAGAAGTTGGTTTAACTTTGGTAAAGCTCTTTCAACCCGTCTCTTAGAGATACACTAGGAGTAAAACCAAGTTCTCGATTAATTCGATCAATTGAAGCATAACTATGTTTAATATCACCCAATCTCTCTTCTGTAAATTGAGGAAGCAAGTCTTTCCCACTGATCTCTATTATAAGATTAGCTAAATTATTTATTGTTATAGATTCTCCAGAAGCTACAATAAATTCATTATTTTCTGTAGTTTCAGCTTCAAGCACAAGCTTAATTGCCTTGGCAGCATCCTTTGCATGCACGAAGTCTCTTGATTGATCGCCTTTGCCTTGAATAATGGGCGATTTTCCATTTTTGACCTGTTTAATAAACTTGTAAATTACACCAGAATATAGATCATCTTCATCTTGAATTGGACTGTATAAATTGAAGGGGACAACAATAGCAGTATTAAGGTCAAATAATTCTGAAAACAACTTTACATAGTGCTCTGCTACTGTCTTACTCAATCCATAAGGAGAGAGAGGATTTTTAGGATGTCTCTCTGTAATAGGGAGGAATTCAGGATGTCCAAAGGTGGCAGCAGAGCTAATATATACAAATTTATGGACATTGTGTCGTAAAGCATATTCTAATACGTTTAAAGTGCCTAAAATATTGATTTCTGCATCAAAGAGAGGGGATTGAGTTGATTTTTCGATACTTATTTGTGCTGCAAGATGGATTATCAGGTCAGGTTCTGGCAAAATGGTGAAAACATCATTGTTTTTTATATCTCCTTCTATGAAAATAACATCTTCAGGTGGTTCAAACTTTGATGCTGACAAATTATCCAGAATACATAGATTATAATCTTTTCTTAGTTCTTCATAAAGATA
Organism: Candidatus Heimdallarchaeota archaeon; assembly: GCA_016840095.1. Classification (GTDB taxonomy): domain Archaea; phylum Asgardarchaeota; class Heimdallarchaeia; order Heimdallarchaeales; family Heimdallarchaeaceae; genus UBA460. Next base: position 2,858 of record JAEOSZ010000009.1, on the reverse strand, counting down.
ATAACCAATTTGCCCAAGTCCACCTGTTACAAGGACAGTTTTTCTCTTTGATTCCATATACAACATATACGGTAAAACTTTTTAAAAGCATAACGTTCCTATGCTCAAAGCTTAAACAATTTTCTTTTACAAGAAAAAGGTGAAAATATGTCGAAAAAAGTTAAAGTTGCAATTGCTGGTCTTGGAAACTGTGCATCAGCTTTAGTACAAGGTCTTGAATACTATAAGAATGCAGATGAGAAAGATTTTGTTCCTGGAGTAATGCATGTTAAGTTCGGTGATTATCATATTTCAGATGTTGAAATAGTAGCTGCTTTTGAAGTAAATACAAAGAAAATAGGGAAGGACATTTCTGAAGCAATTTGGGAAAGTCCCAATGTATGTAATAAATTCTCTGATGTTCCTAACAAAGGAGTAACTGTGTTACCAGGTCCTATTAATGATGGTGTAGCTCCTCATATGATGGAGTCATTCCACTGCTATGATTCTTCAACAGTACAACCAGTGAATGTTGCAGATGTTTTAAAAGATACAGAAGCTGATGTGTTGGTGAATTTTCTTCCTGTAGGAAGTGAAGAAGCAACAAGAGTATATGCTCAAGCAGCATTAGATTCTAACGTTGGTTTTGCAAATGGTATTCCAGCTTTTATAGCTTCAAACCCTGAATGGGCACAGAAGTTTACAGATAAAAATGTCCCTGTTGCAGGAGATGATATCAAATCTCAATTAGGTGCAACCATTCTTCATCGAGTTCTAGTTTCACTAGCTCATGATAGAGGTATAAAATTAGATGAAACTTTTCAATTAAATATCGGTGGAAATACAGATTTCGAAAACATGAAGAAAGAACATAGATTAACTACGAAGAGAATCTCTAAAACAGAAGCTGTTACAAGCATGCTTCCATATGAAGTTCCTACAAGAATCGGGCCTTCTGATTACGTTCCATTCTTAGATGATGAAAAAATCTGTTATCTGTGGTTAAAAGGTAGAAATTTCGGAGAACAACCGATAACTGCTCAATTAAAATTAAGTGTGCAAGACTCCCCAAATAGTGCTGGTGTGATGATTGATGTTATTAGATCACTAAAAATCGCAAAGGATAGAAATATTGGGGGTCCTCTTATAGGAGTATCAAGCTATTTCTTCAAACATCCTCCTGAGCAGATTAGAGATTCTATAGCTTTAGAACTAGTTGAAAAATTCATTAGAGGAGAAACATCGAATTAGGGTGATTATGATGAAAAACGATGTAATTAAAGTCGCAATAGCAGGAATAGGAAACATAGCCTCAGGTTTACTTCAAGGTATTATTTATCACAATATATACGAAGAAAAGAAGGATAAATTACTTTATCCTAAAATAAGTAGTTATGAAGCAAAGAACATTAAACTTGTAGCAGCATTTGATGTAGATTCAGAAAAAGTTGGAAAAGATTTAGCTGAAGCTATTTTTGCACCAATTAATAGTACTCCCCAGTTCGTGAGTGTTGAAAAAACTGAAGTCAATGTGCTAAAAGGTCCAGTAAAAGATGGACTTTCTGTTCATTTACAAGAAGTTATCACTGTAGCTGAGGGTTCTGAAGTCAACGTAGTTGATGTTTTAAAGGAATCTGAAGCTGAAATATTCATCTGTGCTCTGCCCTCTGGTGCAGAAGAAGCAGTAGAAGCTTATGCTCAAGCAGCATTAGATGCTGAAGTAGCATTCATAAATTGCACACCTACAAGTATAGCAAATAATCCTGTATGGGGAAGGAAATTCAAGAAAGCAAATGTTTGTTTACTTGGTGATGATCTACAGTCCTTATCTGGAGGAACAGTTCTGCACAAAGGATTTCTAGATGTTTTAAGAGAACAAGGAGTTATGATAAAAGACACTTACCAATTAGATGTTGCCGGAGGTCTAGAAACACTCAATACTCTAGATGATGATAGAAAGCAGTACAAACGAGATGTCAAAGAAAGAACCATAAAAGAATCTTTTGGGAGTGATATAAATCTAGCAAGTGGTACTTCAGATTATCTCGAGTTCCTTGGAAACAGACGTGTGGGGCATTTCTGGATTCGTGGTGAAGGTTTCATGGAAATGCCTATAAAAATAGATATTCGATTGGAAACTTTAGATGGTCCTAATGCTGCTGGAACTCTTGTTGATGTTATTAGAGCAACAAAAGTAGCAATTAATAGAGCAGGAAGTGGTCCTATAAGCTCAATTTGCGCTTATGGATTTAAAGCACCTCCTGTAACAACAGATAGATACACTGCACATATTTGGTTTAGTGAATATATTCAAGGAATTAGATCAGAATAATTCCTCTTTCTTTTTTATACCTTTAAGAGATTAGTAATTTCAATTAATTTTTCTCGTGATGGACTACTTGGGAAATTAAAAAGAATTTCATTCGCTTCATCAGTATAAAGCTCTATTTGATGCTTAACAATTTCTAAAGCCCCAGATTCTACTAAGATAGATTTAATTTCCTCTGTTGGATAATCACTCTTGTCAATATAATAATTATCAAGAATCTTCTTTTCTTTGGGATTAACAATATCCATTGCTTCTAGCACAATATAAGTTTGTATACGATTTGAGATATCTGTCCACACACCTGACTTTCCTAATTCATTTTGCTTTGAAGTAAGAGAAAAATAATCATCCCTTAGTTGGAATGCTCTTCCGAATAACTTACCATAATTTTTCATAGCCTCTCTATCTTTTTTTGAGCTATTCCCAAGAAGTAAACCAATAACAGAAGCTGCTTCAAATAAGCTTGAAGTCTTTCTATCGATAAGTTGCAAAGCTTCATCTTTGGTCATTTTCTTCTTTCCGGAACGGAATTTTTGTTCTAAGTATAAAG
>JAEOSZ010000052.1 GCA_016840095.1 Candidatus Heimdallarchaeota archaeon | reverse complement strand
TAAAACATTTATGAAATATATCTAGAATATTTTATGGTCCTTTTCTAATAACCTTTCTAAAGGCCTTTCATGAAGTTCTTAACCAGATACTACAGAGATGTGCCCCTGAACTATTTTCCATTTATCTTGAATCTTCTTAGCTACTCCTGTTAATCTTGCTGGAACAATATTCCAATCTTCTCCCATTTTGAACTGCACTTTAACTTCAGAAGCTATCCAGGCAACTGATTCGTGTGCACTTACTTTCAACCAATCATATGTGAGTGTGATCTCTCCCAGTCTTTCTTTCTCTTCAGCTGGTGCTGTTTTGTATTCTTCCCAACCTAACCATTTATGGTTGGTTCCGAACATCACTAGGTTTTCGTTTTGGGAGAAGAGATCAAGATATCTGTCCAGATCGTCCTTTGGATAAGCCGCAACAAATTCTTCGAAAAATGCTTTTACTTCTGCAATTAACTTAGGGTCATTTGCCAATATATCACCTAGTTCATAAGAGTCTCACTATAGGTTATTAAATTTCTCCTCAGCTTTAAAAAGTCAGTATTGAACTCAGCATCCTTTTGATTTAAGCTGATCAACCCACTTCTCTTGTTTTTAATCCAATTTGAAAGGTGTCTTCCAACTCATAGAGAATTGGTAAGGACATCTATATGATTACTATAAAATTATTCTTTAATATAATGTAAAAAATCGGAAAAAATTTAAATAGTGCTCCGACAAATTTCCTTTAAGCAATTTTGCTTAAGTGATGAAAATGAAAAGAAGAATAATTTTTCAAATTTTCTTAACTGCTGTTTTAGTAATTTCAGTTACTGGAGTTGTTAGTGCTACTACTGGTGAGTACTATTCTGCTCTAATGGCTCCTAAACCAGCTGTATGTACAATCACTAATCCTAGTGATGGTGCTACTGTTTCTGGTACTGTAACTATTACTGTTTCAGCTTCAAGAAGACCTTACATCTACATAGATGGAGTTCAAGTAGCCAAGGCTTCTTCCTATACTTGGGATACAACTGGATACTCTGATGGATTACATGATATCGAAGCTGTAATTCGTGGAGCTAGTGACCTAATTACAGTTACCGTAGATAATGGTGGTGGAGTAGACGATCCTCCAGTTGTGACTATTGTTAGTCCATCTAATGGAGCAACTGTTTCTGGTACAACTAATATCTTAGTTTCTGTTACTGATGAAGAAGTGTTAACACCTGACATTTACATTGATGGTGTCTATGTAATTACTTCCTCATCTTATGCTTGGGATACTACAACATATTCTGATGGTTCTCATACAATCTATGCTGAAGCAACAGATAGTGCATCTCAAACAGGAACTGATCAGATATCTGTTACTGTTGATAATTCTAGTCCTCAACCAGATGATCTTCCTTGGTGGAACGATCTAATCGATGCCGAAATTGCTCACGCAAATGGCATTACTGGAGATGGATCTGTTGTTGTTATCATCGACACTGGACTTGGAACTAATTGGGGAACATTATTCCCTGCAACTAACATTCTAACTGACTATTGTATGTCTCAGACAAAATCACTAGGTATAGATAATGTTGATTGGAATCAAGATACTGAAGGTCATGGAACAGCTTGTACTGCAACCGTTATTGGTTACGATCTTAATGGTCAATGGGTACGAGGTGTAGCACCTGATGCTAAAATAGTAATGATTAGAACAGTCTACTGGATTGGTGGAGGTGTCACTGACACAACCATGCTTAATGCCTGGGCAGATGCTATTGATTACGCTAGAGGTCTTCACAATGGAGCACTCTCTGGATATGATATGGTTATCTCTATGTCTTTAGGGTATACTGGAACTAACACAAATCTTGCAAATGCTATAGATGCAGCTGAAGCAGCTGGTATTATTCTGGCAACTTCTGCAGGAAACGATGGACATTCTTCTGATACTACTGGTTACCCTGCTGAATATGCTGATGTAACAAGTGTTGGAGCTGCTGGATGGGATAGTTTAACTGGTGCTTATGGAATTGATGGTATCTTTACAGATATTGCTGAAGGTGATTTCAGTCAATTACATATTGCAGATTTCTCATCTGGTGGAAAAGTAGATGTTACTGGTATTGGTGAACAATTAGTTTTACCATATACTGATGGATATTACTATACTTCAGGTACAAGTTTCTCCTGCCCACAAACTGCAGGTGTTTATGCTCTAATGTTCCAAGCTCATGGAAGTCAAACTGTCCAATGGATGGAAAGCTATCTTCAGTCTACTTGTTACTGGAATAGTGCATACATGACCTCTTTTGTTTGGGGTGCTGGATTTATCCAAGCTGACGCTGCAACTGCTTAGAAAAAATGATGCTAGTAAATCTAGCATCATTCACCTTTTCTTTTTTCTTTAACTTCAAAATAATCAATAGTTATAGATGTCCGTGTTTCAATAATATCAGCAATAATTTCTACTTCTTTATTCACTAAATTTTGCAAATTAGAATCTTCCTCCCATCTGTGAGACTGTTTACGAACATGAATTCTATCCCATCGTTTGCTATATTCATCAGTCGGTTCAATGTAATATTCAGGTCCCTCAGATCTTGTTCCAACTCTTTCCATTTGTACAGTTAGGTGTCCATTTATTGTCCCTTTCATTGTTTCTCACTTCATTAGGTACTTCTTGATAGTATAAATCTGTGAAAGATGATACGAGTTATGTTGAAAAACTATAATAATTAGCTTGAGTTTCGGAGCATCCCCCCAAGAGGGAACAGATTTATGGTAATCCACTTCCTCTATCAGCTGTTTCATTTCATCTATTCCTTCATAAAATCGTTTTAGCTGTTCTTCATAAACCAATTCAGTTCTTTGCTCTTTATTAGGCCATGATAGGACAGAAGGAGATTCTTCAGGCATAGGAACATTCTTATCTTTTAGCATTTCGATGTATAAATCTTGCCAATAAATCAGATGGAATAGAATACAATTAATTGAATACTCTGACCAGTCTGGTTTAGTACTGGCTAATTCTGGTTTGATATCATCGAGTATCTTCCTGGGATCATGATGAACATCATGTGCATCTAAAGCATCTTTGAGCATGTCAGCTAATCCATATTTCATATCGTTAAGCTAAAGTTCAAGTATTTAAGATTATATCACTTCTTAATTTGGAATAATTTAAAAAATCAAAAAACCTCTATAGCTTGATAAACAATGATTGGAAAATTATCTAGAGATGACTTTCGATACCTTCTAGTTAATGCTAAAAGTGAAATATCGTATATGCTTGATATACTTGAGGATGAGGAAGCTCTTAACATTATAACTTACCTTCATTATGAACCTGCTGAATTTAAAAGTTTAATAAAATTCTTTGATAAAATGGAAAAGGATAGTATTGCAAGCTATATTGTTAAATTAATTGACTTTGGAATAATTTCATTGAATAAGAAGAATCAATATATGATTACTAAACTTGGACAAAAATTTTTAGAAGTTACTTTGCAGTTAGTTTTTGAAGCCATCCTAAGTAAAGAGGTTACTGACCCAAAGATGGAAAGAATTCTAATTCAAAAATTAAATGAAAAAGAATTTCGGCAGTTAAAGGAAGAAAGAAAGAAAAACAAAGGCAAAGGAATGGTGCTGGGTTTAAGAGCATAAGCAATTCAGTAAACATCCAACAAACCTTATTTTTGACATATAAATTCAATGCTTGTAAAAGGATGATAAAAATGAATGATTTTGAACCCTAAATCTTCTAAAACCTTTCTTACTTCAAAGGGATCCCATAGATAGAAGCATCTGTAAGCTTCTACGTCATCAATTTTTAGCAAAGTTGCACCATCTTCAGCAATTTTTGAATATGGTTCTTTTATCTTGATACTTCCAATTAACATAACTGCAAAGAAGAAGTAACCATCAGTTTTGAGAGCTTTGTATACTTTATCAATTATTTCCTTCTGTTTTTCATGTGGTATGAAATGTAAGCTGTATAAATCCACAACTCCATCATACTTAGATTTAGGATAGTCAAAATTTGAATAAGCTTTTATCCAGAGATTGTATCTTTTTGAACTAAATCCAGCTAAAGTAAAAAATTCTTTACATTTTCTTATAGCAACTGGAGAAATATCAAAACAATCCACTCTATGACCTTCTTCCAAGAGACATTGAGCAACATAACCTGCCCCACATCCTTGATCAAGAATTAAACTGTTTCCAGGTAATAATTTCTTGAGAAGTTCGAATCTCTGATGTTTTATTGCAGTTCCTATTGCTACTCTTCTATCTCCTTTTAGAGTATAACACTCATCAAAATGCCTAAGATTCAGTTTCGCTGCATCTTTATTGTCCACTAAAACACCTGCTAACTAAAATTATGTTTCTAAAAAGAACGATTCCTATCTTCGAATTTAAGCTTTATGAGTACTGGATTTCCATTTCTTTCTTTTGGTTTTTCTAATCATCCTTTCTATTTTAAGTGATTTTCCATGTGCTATATAGACTCTTTTTGCTCCTTCTTCTATAATCTTTTTCCAGCTAGGCACCAACAATTTAAAATCAGCAGCAATTACAGAAAAACCACCAAGTGGTTTAAAGGGATATCGTATTGCAGTATCTCCAACAAATGCATTACCATCTTCATCAATCATTGAAATTGAACAGAGAGTATGTCCTGGGGTGTGGATTATTCTCAAATCTGTACCATATTCGTCAAAGAAGTATTTATCATCAATAATGATATCTGGGGTAACAGGTTTAAACGCATGAACTCTTTCGAGAATCTTTCGTATTATAGGATTAAACCACTTAATTCTTAAACCAACATATGAATTTCTTCCCTGTTCAAGACTTTCTTTGGCATTTCTGTGTGCAATTACTTTGGCTCCAGTAATCTCTTTTATCTCTGCTAGACCTCCTACATGATCATAATGGGCATGTGTTGAAACTATGTATTTAATCTGGTTTGGAGTGATATTGTAATCATCAAGAATCCTGAGAAGTTTCTTGGTTCTCCTTTTCGTACCCACATCTACTAATAAATATCCATCAGAAACTCTCAACAGAAAAGTGTTTGTTAGTCCCAACCTTATTTTGAAGATATTATCCATTGTTTCATTAAAAGTTCGTTTTCATTTATTTACTTATCTCAAAAAACAACTTCTTGTACAACCAGCTGTGCAATAGATTTCATCAACCACCCTATTCCTGAATTATTTTGTATCCACAGAAAGGTAACTCCTTCCATTGCTTGAAAGTCTCTTCCAAATCCCACCCGTGAAGTTCAGCATAATAGAGTGTTAAAACAATTCCATGACTAACAATGAAGATTTTCTTATTTGAGTATGTGTTTTCAATTCTAGCAATACCTCTTTTAAATCTTGCAAGAGCTTTTTCAGCAGTTTCCCATCCAAAGCTGCACTCCGTTCTATTATTAAATATTCTCCATACCATCGTTTCATAATCTTCTTTTGATTCAATAAATTCATGACCTCTGTCTAATTCTTTGAAGTTAGGATTTAGGAAGATTTCTTTTTCAATTCTTTCTGCTAAATAGTAAGCAGTTTGGATGGCCTTCTTCTCTGATGAAGAGATAATCACATCAACATCGTCAAACTTCCCTGATGAAATAACTTCACAAGCTTCTTGAATTCCATCATCTGAAATAACCCATTTTTCAGCAGGTTGTTCCTTATCTATTCTTGTTAATGCATGTCGAAAGAAAATATAGGAATTTTTCATTGAATCAGATTTTCTTAGAAATATACATATAAAAAAATTATGAAAAAAAGATGGGTGTTTAGAGAGATTCTTCATACAACTGAACTAATCTATCTTTAACATTATCACTTCTATATTCAGGTAAAATTGTTGGAGAATATCTCTTATCTTTTAGATTTAGTGCATCTAAAGATTTAATCGACTTATGAACATGTGCCAGAGAAAGTTTTCCAACTGTACTCTTTTTCTCATATTCCTTTGCAGCTGTTATACCTGCTCTTCTGCCGAAAACATTAATCTCTAAAAGAGAATTACCCATAAGACGATTCTTACCATGAACTCCACCAGAAATTTCTCCAGCAGCTAAAAGGCCTTTAAGTGAGGTATAACAGTTTTCATCATGTTCTATACCACCATTCTGATAATGTAATGTTGGATAAACAAGTATTGGATCCTCTGTAATATCAATATCAAATCTGTTCATCATTCTAAACATTGCACTAAGATTATCCATTATAGTTCCTTTACCTTTTATCTCCTCGATCAAAGGACTGTCTAACCAAACACCTCTCATTTGAGTTGGAGTTTCAATATAATTATCAGTAGCAGTACAACATTTGATAATGGATGATGCTTCAACATCTCTGGGTTCTAGTGGGTAACATATTTGTTCTCCGTTTCGACCTAGAACTTGTGCTCCTAAACTTCTTACTTTTTCTGTAATTAGTAATCCAACTATCTGTTCTGGAAATGCAGCACCAGTTGGATGAAATTGTGTTGCATCCAAATCTCTTAGCTTAACGCCAGCCCTATAAGCCATAACTACACCATCCATAGTAGCCCCATAGTGATTGGTAGTTGGAAAACCTGCAACGTGGAGCCTACCAAATCCTCCTGTAGTTAGGATTGTGGTTTTAGCTCTTACAACAAAATACTGTTTTGTTTCGATATTGTACAATATAGCTCCAGCAATTTTTCCTGTTTCATCAGTTATGAGTTCTACTGCAGGACTAAATTCAAGATAAGGAATATCATGGTTGATAATTTCATCTTTTAGAGTTCTAAAAATTTCCATTCCAGTATAATCTTTTGAACAATGCATCCTGTTTCGAGATGTTCCTCCACCAGGATTTTCAATGAATTCACCATCATCTAGACAATCATACATCATTCCAAGATCTTTATGCCATTTGATGATTTTAGGACCATCATTGACTAAAGCTCTAACTAGTTTGGGATTATTTTCAAAATGTCCTCCACCTATAGCATCAAGGTAGTGAATTAGTGGATTATCTACTGGTCTATCTGCAGCTTGAATCCCTCCTTGAGCCATAACAGTGTTACAATCTCCAAGTCTGAGTTTTGTTACAAGCAATATCTCTTCTTTTGGTAATCCAGAATATTTCGCCCATAGTGCAGCTGAAGTTCCAGCTCCACCAGCACCAATGATTAAAGTATTGATATCATAGTCAATCTGGTTCATATCAATATCATCTGGATTTACCATTGGGTAAGCTTCGATTACATCTGCTACTTCGTTTGGAACATTATCGCCTTTGTTTGGACCCCAAGAAATATTTCTTTTATACTTTGGATTGTAATCTGGGTGAAAATTGTCAAGTACTTCTTTTCTTTCATCTAGAGTTAAATCCTCTATAATTTGATCGATACGCTTACTTCTTGTTTTATTTACATTATCTATGCTTTTTCGCATATCTTCAGGGTAACCTTTTATTATCTTCATTTTCATCCCGCCTTTTTCTGATCTACGAAATCTCGTTCAGTGTATCTCTTCTTCAAATCATTCTTTGAGAGCGATATTAGATCATTGAAACCTTCTTCATAAACACCATTATCGATTTCTGCAACTCTTTCCTGTAGAGATTCAGGAGTGCTCATATTGTACTTCCCGTGTAGTCTTCTGGCAAGCATACCGACATGATATTGTGCTATCTCTGCAGGACATCGAATTGCACATAAACCACATTGAACGCAATCAAATGATTCCTCTGCAGCTTTGTCAATCTGACCTTGGAGACTATATTGCACATAGTCCATAACTTGTATCTCTTGAGGACAAACTTTGGAACATGCATTGCAGCTCAAGCACCTTGCTACTTCTGGATAGAATTTCAGAATTGAGCTTGCAGTTGGTAGAAGTTTATCTACATCATATTTTCCTTTTGGAGCAGGTATGAATGGTAATTGTGTTAAAACCATTCCGTCTTCAACTTGTGTCTGACATGCTAATGCAGCATAGATTCTGTAGTCACCTGCTTTTCGATAGACAGTTCCACAAGCTCCACAGAATCCTGCTCTACATCCTGATCCCCTTTTGATTTTGAATCCAGCATACTCCATTGCTTTCATAATAGTTAGAGAAGCTGGTACTTCATGTGCTGAGCCCATAATGTATATTTTCACTGTGGGGAGTGCATTCTCTTCTTTTGTTTTTGTCTTTGACATTTTTAATCCTCTATTTTGTTTTTTTCCTCCCAGTTAATCCCAGATCCTTGAGGAGAGGTTCAGGATTAATGAAATGATCATTAAAATGATTTATCTTGATTGGTTCTCCCATCGCTATAGCCATCAATTGAGTAAAGTAAAAGACTGGAATTGGTCTAAAACTTGGTGATATTTTTGCCATTGCTTTTTGTTGTTGATCTATATTGTATGCACATAATGGACAGGCTACAACAAGTGAATTAGCACCTCTTCTTGTTGCAGCTTCAACAATTTTTTGGACTTGTGAAGATACAATATCTTCTTGATCAACAATGTGATAAGATCCACAACAATATTTGAATAAAGGTGACATTACTAGTTCAGCACCTAAACTTTCAACTAAACTTTCTAAAACATCTGGCATCTCCTCATCATCAATTTTAGCTTCTTCAGGATGTAGCAACATACACCCATAGTAAGGAGAAACTTTCATGCCTTTAAGTGGTTTAACAACTTTCTTGGAAATTTCATCATAACCAACTGAATCTCTGAGAATCTCTAAGAAGTGTTTTACTTCCATATCTTTTTCATAAGTTTCTTCATCTTCTTCTAGCTGGTAGTTGATTTTAACTAGAGTATCTTCATCATCGTTAATTTCTTTGTTAACAATTTTGAGTGTGCTGTTACACATTGAACAAAGTGTCACAACTTGGTTTGGCGATTCCTCTAGCTCTTCTATGTGTTTTCTTGATCTTGATAACACTCTAGTAGGAGCAATACGTTTCATGATATTGTCAGAAGTCATGGTATGTACGGTTCCACAACAATTCCAGTTTGGCATTTCAACTAACTCTGAACTTAGCTTTTTACTAACTGCAATTGCTGTTTCTTCAAACCCTTTGGCGTTGGTTTTAAGGTTACATCCTGGGAAGTATGAGTATTGTACCATTTATATATCACCCTGTTTTCTTCCGAAAATTACTAACCAATGCAATGTTTGGTAGTTTATCTAATACTTCTTTAGGAATTTCTGAAATTTTGATTTTTTCAGGTTCCTCTCTTAAACAATATTCTCTGACTGCTTCCATTAATGCAGCAACATCTATTTCTCTGGGACACCTTACTGAACATGTTAAACAACTAGAACATACCCAGTGAGTATTTGCCTGCAAAACTTTCTCTTTTTGCCCTATTTGGATAAGATGTATAAGTTGATTTACACTTCTATCCATTTTATCACTGAAAACACAACCTGCAGAACACTTGCCACATTGGTAGCAGCTGTAGATGTTCTCACCAGAGATTTCTTCAATTTTAGCAATGAAGGCTTTCTCCTCTTTTCCGAATTTTATATATTCATATGACATCATCTACACCTCTTTAATCCTCTCCCAATGCCTCAATAAGGGCAAGAATTTGACTATCAGTATATCCTAGTTGATTGATAGCACTGTTCAGACAAGCTGCAGCACAGCTTCCACATCCTTTGCAGAGAGCTTCATTGACAAAAGCAACTCGCATAGTGTGTCCGTATTTATTAACTGCATTAACTTCAATAGCACTATAAGGACAAGCTTCAGCACATAGACCACAACCTCTACAAAGATCTTCATCAACAGTTGCAACAGTTCCTTCAATTTCTAACTCATCTTGAGATAAAATACCTGCTGCTCTAGAAGCTGCACCACTTGCATTTGAAACTGTATCTGGAATATCTTTAGGACCAGTAGCTGTACCTGCAACAAAGATTCCTGAAATTGCTGTGTCAACTGGTTTAAGTTTTGGATGTGCTTCTCTGATGAATCCATTCATACCAACTGATAAGTTTAGAAGACTAGCAATTTCCTTAGTACCTTTACTTGGGATTATTCCTGTAGCTAGAACTACTAAATCAGCATGGAGTTCTACTGTTTCTCCAGTTAAAGTATCGGCTCCCTTAATAAGCAATTTTTCTCCATCTTGGAATATTTCAGATACTTTACCACGTATGTAAATTACTTGGTCTTCTTCAGCTGCTCTTTGATAGAATTCCTCATAATCCTTACCTGCTGTTCTCACATCTATGAAGAAGTTAATAGCTGTTCCATCATGAACAACATGTTTGTACTGTAAAGCATGTTTTGTTGCATACATACAGCAGACCTTTGAACAATACGGCAAATGTTTACTTGGATCTCTAGAACCTGCACAATGAATGAAAACTACTGTTTCTGGCACTTTCCCATCAGATGGACGACGTATTTTTCCTAAGGTTGGACCACTTGCAGAAATTATTCTTTCAAAATCTAAGCCTGAAATAACATCTGGAATTGTTCCATATCCATACTCACCTATATTTTCTATTGGATAAGTTTCGTAACCAGTAGCAACAACTATTGCACCAAATTCTTTCTCTATAATTTTTGGTTGTTGATCAAAATCAATTGCTTCTGGACCACAGACATCTTTACATTTCGAACAGATGAGAGGATCTATTCCTAAACAAGAATTGGGATCAATAAGATAAGATGCTGGGACTGCTTGAGGATAGGGGATGTAAATTGCTCTTCTTGGTGTAAATCCTTGGTTGAACTCATCATGTTCAATAACTGGACATACTGGAACACAATCATCACAGAGAGTGCATTTATCTTCAATTACGTAACGAGGATTTCTTTGTATTTTAACTTTGAAATTTCCTACATAACCATCGACTTCTACAACTTCACTCAAAGCCATTAAATCGATATTTGGATGACGACTGACATCTACCATTTTGGGACTTAAGATACATGCGGAACAATCTAGTGTTGGAAAGGTCTTATCTAGTTGTGCCATTTTTCCTCCAATTGTTGCAGATTTTTCTACCAGTGTGGTCTCAAATCCCATATCAGCTAAGTCAAGTGCTGCTTGGATTCCAGCTATACCTCCACCGATTACAAGTGCTGTGTGTGTTACTCCTACTTTCTTTCTCTCTAATGGATGCATCAAAGCAGCTCTAACAACTGCACCTTTAAGCAGTGAAGCAGCTTTTTCAGTACCTGTTTCCTTCTTATCATGAACCCAGGAAACTTGTTCTCGAATATTTACAATTTCTAAGACATAAGGATTCAATCCTTTATCTTCAAGAACAGCTCTGAATGTTGGCTCATGCATTCGAGGTGAACATGCAGCAACCACTATTCTATCTAATCCTTTTTCATCAATGTCACTTTTAATAATCTCTTGACCAGGATCAGAACAGACATACTTGTACAATCTACTTACTTCTACATTTGGAAATTCTTTTGCTTGTTCTACTAATTCCTCAACATCAACAGTACTTGCAATGTTGGTTCCACATTCACAAACATAAACTCCAATTTTCATAATGTTTTCACGCCTTTACATATCTCCTTGAATATCCTTAATTTGGACATATGAGAATACTGGTCCATCTCTGCAAACATAGAGATTTCCTATGTTGCACCTGCCACACATTCCTATCCCGCATTTCATTCTCATTTCCAAAGTTGTATAAATTTGCTCTTCTTTGAAACCTAATTCCAATAGAGCTTGAATTACAAATCTAATCATAATTGGGGGACCACAAGTTATTGCGATCGTATTTTCTGGTGAGGGTTCTATTCTCTTTAAGTTATCAGGAACAAATCCCACAAATTCTTTCCACCCTTCTTCTTCAACATCTATTGAAAGATGGACACTTATATTATCACCCTTTTTACGCATTTCTGCAAATTCATCTTTGTAACAAAGATCACTAGATGTTCGAGCACCATAAACGATGTCTATGTTTGCATAATCTTCTCTATTATCTATGCAGTAATTATAAACAGAACGAAGTGGAGCTTGACCTATTCCTCCACCTAAGAATAACATGTTTTTACCTTTCCATTCTTCTAATGGAAAATTGTTACCATAAGGACCTCTTACACCTACAATATCTCCAACATCCTTTTGATGAAGTGTAGTTGTGTGTTTTCCATATCTCATAACACTGACTTCAATATAACCTTGCTGGGTGGGTGATGATGAAATAGCAAACATGCTTTCTCCAGTGCCTAATACGCTAATCATGACACATTGACCTGGTAAATAGGTGAAATTCTTCTTTACTTCCTCATCTTGAAACTCAAGTTTGAAAGTCTTAATAGCTCTTGCTCCGCTTGCTTCTTCTTTAATGTTGATTATTTTAGCTAACCAAGGTTGATAGGGATTCTCATCTGTCATGCCTTAACCTCCTTAACATCATCAATTATTTCGATTATGTCAATATTTACAGGACAATAATCTATACATCTACCACAACCAGTGCAACCAAAAATACCATCATTTTTGGGGAAGTAGTTGAATTTGTGATAGACTCTATTTCGAACTCTGTTCATCCTCGAAGGACGAGGATTATGACCTGAAGCATGATGAGTATATTCAGGATACATGCAGGAGTCCCAAACACGAACTTTTCCACCAAGTTTCAAAGTACTTTCGTCTTGCATATCAAAACAATGACATGTTGGACATAAATATGTACAAATTCCACAACCAATACAACCTCTGGCAGCTTCGAACCAGAACTCATGATTAAATAGTCCATTTAGTTTTTCTGCGGCACCTTCAGTATTCATTTTTCTAGAAATTGCATTAATTGCTGCGTTTTCAGTTTCTTTTCTTAAACTGGTTTCCTTATCAGTTGCTTTGGAGAAAATTTTACTAACATTCTTAATTAGATCTTGTCCTTTTTCAGTAACAACTTCAATATAATAATAATCACCAATATCTGTAAAGAGAATGTCTAAATGTTTAGGATTTGCTGGACTGTCATCAAATGAAGTGCAGAAGCAGTTTGTATCTGGTTCATTGCAACTAACACCTATTAGTAGACTTCTATTTCTTCTCTTAGTATAAAATGGGTCTTTGTAGTCGTCTTCTTTTTTACCCATAAAAACTGGGTCTAGAATATCATATCCTCTAGCGTCACAAGGTCGAATTCCAAAAATAACTCTAGGAGATTCATCAATTTGAGGTGTTTGAACTTTGGAATCTTTACCTTTGGCATACTTGAAGAGTGTTTCAGTTTGTTGAAATATCAAAGATTTAGGAGGTACTCTTGAGAGCAATACATCCAAGTTAATCTCTTTTGGATCTTCTATCTTTTTGAACGCTAGAAATCCGTTTTCTTCCTTTGGTCCAATAAGTTCATACTTTGATCCAATCTCTTTAAGCAACTCAGACAGTTTTTCCTTTTCTAATAACAATTGTTCCATTTTATCACCTACTTGATGAAATCCTCCGGATCATCTGGTCGAAAACTTCCTAAGAATGGTTTTTCTTCAACATCAATTCCAGATGTATAATTAAACATCTCTTTGACTTCTTTCTCAATGAATTTGTTCAATTCCATTAATGGAATATTAACAGGACACGAACGTTCACATTCACCACAACTGATACACCTACCTGCAAGATGAAATGCTCGCATAACGTTCCAAGCAGTATTTTCTGATAGGTTAACTGATCGTCTAACCCATTGGGGATCTAACAAATCTGCCATACAGGTTTTACAATAACAAAGAGGACATGCTTCTCTACAAGCATAACAACGTATACAATTCTGGAAATGTTTCTCCCAATACGCCCATCTCTCTTCCAAAGACTTCTCAGCTAATTCATCTACTCTGCTAAATTGTTCAGGTTCAAATTCTTCTTCTATCTCTCCAATCAAAACATCATATAAAGGTGGATTTGGATATTCACAGCTTTTGCAAACATCTGAAAGTAATTCTCCTTTAGGAATCACTTGGCTTTTTCCATCAATTTCGAAGACATAATTACCATCCTTTTCCTCAACTTCAACAAATTTTGATTGCCTAGGAAATCTGCTTTCTATTTTCTTAGGCTCTATTACACCTTTACAAGGAATACCAATTAGAACAACATCTTCTCTTTCCAAACCTTTCTCTTGGATGATTTGAATTATTGCCCTAGAATCACATCCCTTCACAACGATACCGATTTTTCTTTTATCCTCTTCTTCCCCTCTTCGTAATGGTAGTTTTTCCTCCAGAAGTGGATAAATTGCTAAATTTTTTGAACATAATGGAGAGTAAAAGAACTCCTTTGCGGTTTCAGCGCTATATGCAAAGGCAGGTTTGATTTGAAAACCATATGTGCCTCTCTTATAACCGATGACGTATTTCACGTCTTCTCGAGAAACGGTTTCCTCAATTACCTTGATTAGTTCTTTATTCTCTACCATTCTTTTTCCCTCCTAAATTTGGTCATTGGACCTAATTTTTTGATGTCGTTAGTAAGTTCTCTAACGACGTCAGCATACTTTCTACCTTCTGCAGCAGAAACCCAAGTCATCTTAACTCTATCGGGTTCTATACCCATAAATTCCAGAAGTTTCTTCATAGTAGCAATTCTTCTCCTAGCAAGATAGTTTCCATGAGTATAATGACAATCTCCTGGATGACAACCACTAATTAGTACTCCATCTGCTCCTTGTTGAAATGCATTAATTATGTACATTGGATTTACTCTTCCAGAACACATGACCTTAATGATTTTAACATTAGGAGGATATTGGATTCTGCTGGTTCCAGCAAGATCAGCTCCTGCATAGGAACACCAGTTACATAAGAAACCAATTATGTTTGGTTCGAATTCTTCTAGTTCTGTGTTACTTTGTGTAGACATTTCTTAACCTACATTTGTTTTCAAGAGTCAGATTTGTGTTCCATACCCAGTTGGAAGGCAATTAGATTTTTCTCAACAAATCTCTTTTTGATTTTTGTTTTCATTATTGTAATCATAGATTCCTTGCTGAAGATATCTGTAGTATTTGCACATACAAAACCTAGCATAGCTATGTTAGCATACAATCTACTTCCGAGTGTTTCAGCAATTTTTGTAGCTGGAATTTTGAAAATTTTGGAGGCTTTCTTAGCATTATCATCTAATATAACTAAGTCTTCCTCTACAAACAAAACTCCACCTTCTTTGAGTTTGGGGATGTATTTGTGATAAGCTTCTTCTGATAGAACAACAAAGTAATCAAGTTCAGTTGCTTTAGGATAATCAATAACATCAGTATCAATAACAACATCTGCACTACTTGCTCCACCTCTGCTCTCTGGTCCATAACTCTGAGTCATAACAGAATTCTTTCCTTTCTCTAGCAGACTTACTGCTTCTCCAACAAGTCTTCCCATAAGACCTATTCCTTGACCACCAAAACCTGCAAAACGAATTTCTACTCTACCCATTTTTATCACCCTTTCTTAGCTTGACTAACTCTTTGTATAGCCATAAGATTATCATTTAGAGTTGGTTTATCTTCAATATCTACAAATTTGCCCACAATAATAGGACTGTTCTTTGAAATTCCAACATCCTTGGTATCAGCATCATGGTTTAATACAGTTTTTTCAGCAAAATATTCTAAAATTTTCTTTCCTTCTGCAAGTTGATTTCGACGACCATATGTTGTTGGGCAGCTCCCTAGAACTTCAACGAAAGAGAAACCTCTTTTAGCTATTGCTTCTGAAAAAGCTTCTTTTGCTCTTCTAACATCTAATGCAGTATATCGAGCTACATAAACTGCTCCACATGTGGCAGCAAGATTAGGAATATTGAATGGTTCTTCCATAGATCCATAAGGGGCTGTTGTTTGGAATTGGCCTTCATATGATGTTGGTCCAGCTTGACCACCTGTCATACCATAATTGAAGTTATTGACACACACTACAGTAATGTTGGCATTACGTCTTGCAGCATGTATAAAGTGATTTCCACCGATTGCAAAGAGATCTCCATCTCCTGACACTACTATCACTTTACGATCTGGATCTGTAACACTTAATCCTATAGCAAATGGAATTGATCTTCCATGTGTTGTATGGAAACTATCGTAATTTAGATATCCTGCGATTCTTCCAGTGCATCCTATTCCAGACACCACTGCAACATTTTTGGGATCATATTCTGATTCATTAATTGCTTCTATAAGGATATTAGTTACTGATCCTAAGCTGCATCCTGGGCAGAATATATGTGGAATTCTTCCATCTCTCAAGAAGTCATCCAAAGGATGTTCTTCTGATTCTAATAGTTCTTTTTTCTCTTCTGTCATGAATTATCACCCTCAATTTCATCAAGAATTTCTTGTGGATTATGAATGGCTCCACCTAGCTTGAAAATGCCTTTTACTTTTGTTTTCCCATGAACAGCTCTTTCTACTTCTCTAGTTATCTGTCCATAGTTTATTTCAGGTACGTAAATCTTCTTTACTTTCTCAGCTATTGCTTCTATTATTTCATCTGGGAAAGGCCAAATAGTTATTAACCTCAACAATCCCACTTTAATTCCCTTTTCCCTTGCTCTATTTACTGAACCTTTAGCTGCTCTTGCTACTGATCCAAAGGCAATGATAACTATATCAGCATCATCTAGTAGATATTCTTCCACTTTGATGATATCTTTTTTATTTAATCGAATTTTATCATTAATTCTTCTAACAAGCTTATCCTGTGTTTCTGCATTTAGATCAGGATAACCTCTTTCATCATGAGTTAATCCGGTAACCATTACTCTGTATCCTTCTCCTGCAACAGCCATCGGAGGAATAAGATCATCATCAGCCTTGTAAGGTAAGTAGTCATCAGGAGAAACTTTAGGTTTCTTTCTGTCAACTTTGACAATATCCTCTCCTTCAGGAATTACTAATCTTTCACTCATGTGACCCAGAGTTTCATCCATCAGTAGTGTTACAGGAACTCTATACTTCTCTGCATAATTGAAGGCTTCAATTGTTAATTCAAAACACTCTTGTACAGAACTTGGGCATAAAGCTATGGGTTCAAAATCTCCATGAGATCCCCACTTTGTTTGCATTATATCCTGTTGTCCAACAAGAGTAGGCAATCCTGTGGAAGGACCACCTCTTTGAACATTGACAATAACGCAAGGAGTTTCAGTCATCATACCCAAACCAATGTTTTCAACCATTAATGAATACCCTGGCCCTGATGTTGCAGTCATGCTCTTGGCACCTCCCCAAGAAGCTCCTAAAATACCAATTATTGAAGCAATCTCATCCTCAAACTGAACAAAATTCCCACTTACTTGTGGAAGTCTTTGAGCCATATGTTCGGCTATTTCAGAACTAGGTGTGATTGGATATCCTCCAAAGAACTTACATCCAACTGCAAGAGCTCCTTCAGCAGCAGCATGATTACCTGTTGTAAAGTGCTCTCCAGTATTTACTTCTAAAAATTCTTGTTTTTGCTTACTCATCTTCAGCATCACTCTCTTCGAGTACTTTAACATAAATTGCGAATTCTGGACAGATTAATTCACAGAAATGGCATTCAGCACAATCATCAAAGGTTTTGCCATCTTTTAGAACAGGAGGATGATACCCTTTAGCATTAATTTCATTACCTGTTTCCAAAATTTCCTCTGGACAATAAATTATGCACCATTCGCACTCTTTACATCTGTCCTTAATTATATATACCTGAGAGTCTGGTCCTTTGAACTTCTCCAAGTCTGCAAAAGCCGGCCACTCTGGCTTCTTTCGTCTTCTTTCTAGTGATTGACCCATTAAAATTAACCACAATTTATAGCGCTGTCCGCTGTGAAAAATTTAGTTATTTAAAGTTTTATTTGTGTATTGGTTTATATATATAATAAAATATTAATTATATCATTTATTAAATTAAGTAATTGCTTTCATGCTTTCTAGTGCTGAATTTGCTCAATTTTGTGTCTAGATTTTCAATTCCTCTGAGGAAAACTTGAAATAGTTCTTTGGAGTTAAAATTATTGTTTAAGATGTTAACAAGAGACTTGAGCGTAACTGTATTAGGAAACACAGGAGCAGGTAAAACTACTCTTATACACCGTTTAAAAGGTGAAGATATTGAAGACATCAGCCCCACAACTAGTATTGAGGTTCACCAGAAAACAATACGATTAAGGAGCCAATCCTATCAATCTGTACTAAGTTTGGAGAAGTATAGGAGTTATAGAGTTAGAGCTATTGATTGTCCTGGGGATATGAGTTTGTGGCCATACTGGAAGAAGGCTTTAGCTGATTATAATACAAATGGAATTATCTTTCTTATCGATCCTACACAAGATTCGAAAGTTCAAATAGATGCACTTACACAAGTTTCCAATTATTATCTAATGACTCTTGATGATGATGTTGTCAGAGCAGAAAGAAAAGCAAGAAAAGTAAAAGCTATTTTCTTCCTTGTAGTTAACAAAATAGATCTTCTTGATAATAGTAAAGGAAAAGCTGACGAACTGATTAAGGAGAAATATTTAACTGTCTGGAATCATCTCAAGGAGCGATATCCTAGCAGTGGTCATTACTGGGAAGCAATATCAGCAATTGATAAGACTGAGCAAATGGATGAAACAATCGATGGTATCTTCGAGACCATTAAACGAGAGATTTACGGGGAATAATCTCAAGTATCAATTTTTTAATAACTATCGAAAAATCTTTAATTTGTTTACTTTTAGACGTGATAATATGAGCGATTCGGAATCATCAAAAGAATCAAAGAATACAGAATCAAAGAAATATGTACATAATTGTACAAAATGTGGGGCTTGTTGTGAAAAGTGGACAGAAATACCTGTCTATATAGAAGATTTTCAAAATTGGATTGCTGATGGAACAATACACCATGTTTTACCATTTCTGCAATTGCAGGAAATTCCTCCTTCCTATGTGCGTTTAATTTTGAAAAAAGCTGAAATAGAAGATGATCCAAATCCATCTGGTTGTCCATTATATGATTACACCAATAAAATCTGTAATGTATATTCTTCTATGCCCCTATATTGTTCATCATATCCACTTGCTTATAATGGTGAAAAATTCTATTTAGTAGATAATGATTCTCCTGGTCTTGGAAATGGATCTATGACATCTGAGACATTAGAAATGGCTAGAGAAAGAGCAAGAAATCATTTTACAGCTGTTTCAAATACCAGTGCAATTCTACCTTTGCTTTATACAATGGTTTTAGCAAACATAATGAAGAAAAGTCAGGAAGCAATGGAATCACTCTCAGAAGAAGATCAACAACAATTGGAAGAACTTCTATCCAAATCTAAAGATGATAAGGATACAGAAGAAGAAACTACCTCTAAAGAAGAAACTACTTCTGAAGAAGAAACTAACCCTGAAGACGAATGGGAAGAACTTGAAGAGGAAGAAACAGAAGTTAAAGAGTAATCTTCAACAATCACTCATTTTCATCTTGACAGTAAAGTGATTCTGACCCCATTAAGTGTCCATCTTCACTCTTTGTTGAAAGATACTTAACATTGTAAACATTAGGAGTAATTGCAATAGGAATTCTATCCATTACTTCTATATCACTTCCACATAACTCAGAAACTTTTTTCGGATTATTTGTTAGTAGTTTGATACAGTGAATTTTCAAAGCTTGCAAAATATCTACAGCAACAAGATATGATCGCTCATCTGCTCTAAAACCTAAAGCTTCATTCGCTTCATTAGTATCATATCCAATTTCTTGAAGTGTGTATGCTTTGAGTTTGTTGAACAAACCTATTCCTCTCCCTTCTTGACGAAGATATATCAAAAGGCCATGTTTTTGTTGAGAAAGATAGTTGAGAGCAAATTCTAGTTGTTCTCTGCAGTCACAACGTAAAGACGTAAAAGCATCTCCTGTTAAACACTCTGAATGAATGCGGACAGGGATGTCTTCTTTACCTACAGGATTTCCTTTAACAATAACTGCATGTTCTTTCATATCTCTAAGACTGAGTAGTCCAATAATATTGAAATCTCCGAACTGAGTCGGAAGTTTAGCTATTGACCCAAAATGAACTAATTCAGTGTCTTTGAGATTCAACTCAACTATTCTTTCTCTAATTTGCTTTTCTAATTCATCAGACAAAACAATTCCTCATGAATTGATTACAACTTCTGCTTTTTAATGTTAATATCTGACTAAAATGAAATTCTAAAATAAGACATATCACCTTTAGCTTGTTCCCACTTAATTTGAGTATCATAAACTTTAGCTGAAGAAGGACCTTGTTTAGCAAATTCAATCAATTGGTTTAATTTTTCTTCAGCTCCTTCTGCTATAATTTCAACAGATCCATCACGCATATTTCTAACAGTCCCCTTTAATCCCAATTTTCTTGCTACATCTCTTGTTGTAGCCCTAAAGAAAACTCCTTGAACTAAACCAATTACTTTGATTTCTACTCTTTTTTCATCAACCATTATCTCACCATCACTTCATTCTTTCAATCAATTTGTCAGTAAATTCTGGTAAAGTTTCTTCACAAGGGCCAAATAATGAATAATCACAATAACCTGAAATTGGGGTTTGCTCAATATTAAACTCAATAACAAGAGAATTGTTTTGTTTTGCATAAATTGGTAAAGTCGATACAGGAGCTACAACTCCAGATGTTCCTATTACGAGCATAACATTAGATTGCATAGTCCATTCAGCAGCTTGTTGCCAACTTTGAGAATCTAAAGTTTCTCCAAACCAAACAACATCTGGTCGTAAAAGATTGGTTTCGCACTTAGGACAATAAGGTAATTCAATACTTTTTTGGGCTTTCTCATTGCTATCCCATCTTTCAAAGTGATCACAATTTACACATCTTCTATACCTTATTCTACCATGTACTTCAACAATCTTTTTTGAACCAGCAATCTCATGTAATCCATCAACATTCTGGGTGATAATTCCAGTAGAGATATTTTTTTCTTCAAGCTTTGTGAGAGAACAATGTGCTGGGTTGGGTTCAGCTTCAAGAAGAATCCTCATTCTTGCTCTATACCAATCCCAAACGAGCTTTGGATCCCTTGAAAAAGCATATGGTGTAGCTAACTCCTCAGCTCTATAATTATTCCATAAGCCATCTTCTCCTCTAAAAGTTGGCATGCCAGATGCTTTTGAAATTCCTGCCCCAACTACAGAAACAATTTTTGGTTTTTTTTCAACGACTGTTTCTATAACGGTGTCTATATTCATTATTGAAACTTGAACTTACTTAAATAAAAAGTATAGGGAAAAAGAAATAGAAGAACAGAATATGATGAATTAGATATTGAAACGTCTTTTCTTACCTGTAACATCTTGATATAACTTATCAATACTATTAGTATATTCAGGATAACGAGTGAAAGCTATTTGGAATGCCATATCGATTTCTGCTTCTTCCAAATTGGCAAACTGCTGTTTCGGATTTGTGGTTAAAGCATAATATTGTGATATAATACTTGTTCCAGAGTATCTGATAATCTTCACAACTTCTCCTTCCAAATTACGTATGGATGAATCAATGATATTTTTGTGATCATCTCCTCCACCTTCAGCATCTTGCTGTAATTTAAGCAATAATTGTTTACTAAAGGCACTCTCTTCTCCACCTTTTGCTTGTCCTGCAGTTAAATCACAAATGACATTATCTGGATAATTTGAAACTTGATCAGATGTTGCAAAAAGAACATCAAATTGATCTGGAGGTACATAATCTCTTGGGAAGAGTGAAACAAGAAGTTCTCTTCTGGGTTGGAAGGATTGCAGAGATGAAAGTAAAGGTTTAACCATTTCTTGTGAGCATACCACAACTACTGGTTTTCCTATTAATAAAGCATCAACAACCCTATCTTGTCCTTTATTAATAAGTCTCATAAAGAAGTATGGTGAAGCTTCAGCCCTGACAATTTCTACTGTTTCTGCTCCTGCTACAGTTTCTTGTCTAGTTTGCATTATAGAAGTAAGGTTAGTAGCCCATCCTCTAACTCTCATTTTTAGTGCTTCATCTAACTCATATCCTGGTTCATAGAGAAGAAGACCAGCAAGTTGTTTTGCAATGTTAGAACTATGATAGTTGAACACTGGAACTTTTGTATAAAGTTGAGATTGCATATCTTCATCAATAATATAGGTTAAACAAGCCATTGTAATAGGTGATCTTTTGCTTTTACATGGAATACCAAAGAAGAATGAATAAGCAACTCCCCCTATATCCATTAAAGGCATTACTGCACTAGCTTCTCTTAAGATATCTGCAGCTGCCGCACCAGATAACATTCGTATGGATACTTTATGAGATTCTTCTTCTGTTAACTCATCATGGAGTAGAACTTTCACTCCTACTGTATCATCAAAAACACTAAAACAAATCTTCTGAGACATCTAAAAAAATAGCTCGGTGCTTTCTCTTAAATGTATTGTTGAGGGAAAAGGAACAGCTCTAAAGCCATCTAGAAATTCTACAAAGACAAGCGGTTGATTTTTAAATCGTTAATAATATCTATACTACCTCCTATCCGGTGATATGAGTGGTAGAAAATGGAGAGACGCTAGAAACTCTAGTCAGTAGACTAGGTCGAACCAAACGCCTTATCCTCATTGAACTTACCAAAGGAGAAGCTGGATACAAGAAGTTGTCTAAGAAGCTTCGTATTGGTCTTGACACAATAAGATCACACATCAAAACTGGTAAGCATTCTAACTCACTCACACAATTAGGATTAATCCAACAAGAGGAAAGGGGTTGGTCAATTACCGAATCAGGTGAAAAAGTATTGGAGATTTTGAGAAAAGATCCCGAATATTCTCCGTTCTTCTTTGAAGAACCTATAATAAAGAAGGAGAACTAGGGTCATAATCAAATTCTCATCTTTTTTCTTTTATTTACTATTTGCAAGAGCAACTAATATAAATAGCAGCTGGTGCGTTAACTTAAGTTAGAAGTTAACTTAAGAAGGTTGATGAAAAATGTCCCAAGATTTTGACTTTGGAGAAGATACCGGTGAAGTTATCGGAAGAGGTACATGGATAGACAAGCTCGCATTAGATGTCCTCAATCGAAAAGATAATTTGAAAGGAGATCATCCTGAGATTATTCGAACTGAAAGTGGATTAGGAGCGTCTGGTTTTCCACATATCGGTTCATTTGCTGATGCATCAAGAGCTTATGCATTCAAATTAGCTATTGAAGATTTGGGTCGAAAAGCAGAATTTTTAGCATTTGCAGATGATTTAGATGGATTTAGGAAAGTACCTGAAGGAATACCACCTGAGTTAAAAGAACATCTTGGCAAACCAGTTTCAATGGTTCCAGATCCATGGGGTTGTCATGACAGCTTTGGTCAACATATGTCATCTTTACTTAATGAAACAATAAAAGAAGCAGGCATTGAGTTTACACCTGTATCTGCATATAACTTGTATAAAACAGGCAAGATGGCCCCCCAAGTTAGAAAAATACTAAATAAGGCAGAATTAGCTGGACAGATAGTCTACGATACAACTGGACAAGAGAAATATCTTGAAGTTCTACCATATCATGCCATTTGTGAAAACTGTGGTAAACTCTATACCACTCAAGCAATGTCATTTGATGACAAGAAGGATTTAGTTGAATACCATTGTAGAGATGTTGAAATCGGTGGTAGTTTACAGGAAGGATGTAGTCATCATGGCTTTGCTAACATAAATAAGGCTGAAGGTAAATTAAACTGGAAAGTTGAATTTGCTGCAAGATGGGAACTCCAACAAGTAGACTTTGAAGCATTTGGCAAAGATATCTTTGAATCTGTTACTTGCAATGATGAAGTGTGCAAACAAATTCTAGACTATGAACCTCCAACCCATGCTAGATATGAGATGTTTCTTGATAAAGGTGGTTCAAAAATATCAAAATCTGCTGGAAATGTTATAACTCCTCAAGTATGGTATAAATATGGATCTCCTCAATCTTTAGCATTATTGACTTACAAACGGATGGCTGGATCAAGAAATCTTGCAGTTGAAGATATTCCTAATTATATGAAAGAAATTGATTTTCTTGAAAATGTGTACTTCGGTAAGATTAAGGAAGGTAATCAAGCTCGCAAACGTAAACTAAAAGGTTTATTCGAGTATTGTTGGCACCTAAATCCACCAGAGAAAGCTTCTATTCAAGTTCCATATACTTTATTGGTCAATTTAGTTGCAGTGGCACCTAAAACTGAAACTGAACGTGAAGATTTCTTGAGTTCCAGATTGGAAGAATATGGTTACTTACGTGGTGAATCCAACTTTGAAGATATCAAAGAAAGAATACATTATGCTGAAAACTGGGTTGCAGATTTTGAACAAATGGAAGAAGTAACAATCAAACTAAATGACCAGCAAAAATCTGCTATTCAATCTTTGATCAAGATATTGGAATCAGCTGAAACAGCAGATGATATACAAACAGCTATTTTTGAGTCAGCAAGAAATAATGATATTCAACCAAGAGACTTCTTTAAGTTACTCTATAACCTCTTGTTAAATACAGATAGGGGTCCAAAGCTAGGTCCGTATATTCATACAATTGGAAATAAGCAAGTTATAAAGACCTTGAAGAAAAATATCTCATGATTATCATTAGGCTAGATTGGAGTACATCTCAAGTATTCTACTATTCCATGATTCAAAACCATCTGGTTCTGCGGGATAATTCTTACAATGGTTTGCTATTTTTTTGCTAGTGCTAATTGCTTTTTTCATTACTAACAGAAGTCCATATCTAGGAAAACATCTTACAGCTCTATCTAAATAATCTACAATTGATCTCTTCTTGAGAATTCCAGCTGAAGTTAAATCTTCTTGCTTAATCACTTTTCTCTTTAATAAGAATTCTAATTTCTTCGGACCGATTTTCTCCAGAACAATTGTTAGTATCCTTGCTCTAGCATGATCTGCTCCAAATTCTTTCATTACAAGAATATTATACTTCCACAGATCATCGAGTTTGAATGAGTTTTTCTCTAAAGCCTCACAAGCAACTTCTCCAGCAAAACATCCAGCTGCTAAAGCGGGTCCATGTCCTTCAGCTGTTAAAGGATCTGCATGAAATGCAGCATCACCAGCCACAATCAATCCCCCACCAACTGCATTCCATAAAGGTGCTCGAATAGGAACTACATCTCCTCTTCCATCAATAGTTCTATAGGAATCTTTTGGATAGTATTTTTCTAAGGCTGTAAAGTATACAGATTTAACACTTTTTTTTGCATGTTTCCCTACTTTGATGAAACCAGTTCCACAGTTCAAACGTTTTTTTCCATCAGCAAAAAACCAGATATAACCAGGTTCTGGGATATCCATCTCATATTGCAGAACGATTTTACCTTCTAAATCATGATCCTCATTCAGTTCAATTATCTCTCTATAACATGGAGCAAAATCTTCCTTGGTAAGTGTCTTGTTTAGATATGGTTCATAATCTTCAGGTAAACTGGTTCGTATTATAGCCATGGTTCCACTACAATCTACTACCATTTTACAATGAATTTCGACTAGATTATTTTCGATATCTTTTGCTAATACACCAACTACTTCATTGTTAGACACTATTGCTTTCTTAACTCTTAATTTTTCTTTTAGAATAACTCCTGCATCGACCGCTTTGGATAGTAGCCTTTGTCCGAATTTATGCCTATCAACCATGTAACCGATAGCAGGAAGAACAATATGATTAGTTGGTAAAGCTGTTCGTAAAACTAACTCCTCTACAAGAGCATTAACCTCATCACCTTGAGGAGGATTCACACCTAACTTCTCTGTAAAAGTGTGAACAGTTTTTTTTGAGATAGCTTCCCCACAAACCTTATCTCCTATCTTTTCTTTCTTCTTCTTATCAATTAGAAGAACTTTGTATCCTCTCTTTCGGCAAAAGATTGATGTTGCTACACCTGCAGGACCTGCACCAACAACAATAACATCATAGGAGTCATTCATTGTTAGCATATCTAATATTAAGTTGTAAATAAATACTGTGGGATAAACATAGATTACTTCTTGTGAGCATTGAAAAATTATTAATAATTCGAATCACATTAAAAAACAATGGTCATTATTTTCAATGAAGCTCAAACATTTTTCGTTAAAGGTAATTATTCTAGTGACAATGAGTTAAATCTGTTAGAGGGAAAACTTGATGAAAAGTATCAGAATGCAGTTAAGAACAGCTTTAGAGTTCTCCTACAACAAGAATCAAGAAGATTTGATCTCATTCAAATATCGTTAGGTACTAATGTTAACGTACTAACTCTAATGGATAGGAAATCGGAACAAGAAGTAAATTTTTTGATAGTAATCAACCCTATTTTTTTTAATAATGATTCACAGAATTTTATAGCTTCTAAATTGCGATTGTTGTTAGCTGAATTTCAAGAAGAAGTATTCCAAAACACCTTATATTTTCTTCAAAAAATAGAAACAGAGGTTTTGAAGGAAACTCCATCACTATTTGCAGAGAAAATACCTTTGCTACTAAATTTCTTTCTCTCGAGTTTAGAAAAACAGGTTTTTTCAAAGGAATCAGTTGAATTCTATAATTCCTTTTCAGAGGTTGAAAACAAATTACTGGATTCTCTTATTATGCTTCAAAAAATATCTGAAAACACAGAAGAGATTGCTTTGATACTAGAGAATTTCTCTTCATATCTAATCGGAACTGATTCAGAAGAAAGAGGACGGTATTGGTATAATTTAGCTATTACTTCATATAAACTACAAAAACAACTTCTTTTCAGAGCTATTCTTTCAAAACATCTATTTTCCAGATCTGACTATATTAGAGATTACTCATTAATTTATGGTGCATCAAAGACTTTTATTGAAAATACTCAACTTGCGCTAGAGTACGTTTCGTCTGTTGATGAAGGAAATTTAAATTTGCTTTCTATTAAATCACTCATTGGTTATTATAGATTAAAAGGTGCAATCTTTGAGAAACAAGGAATGTATTCTGAAAGTATCATAGAATATATGCAAGCTGTCTCATTATTGGAAAATCTTGAAACATTAACTCCTGATGTAGCTTTAGCTTATGCAGGAATAGGAAACATTCGAAGCTTAATTGGTCAGCATACTAAAGCTATTACTGCATACTCTTTTGCTTCATCCTTATTTGATTTCCTTTCGCTTGAAAATCAGAAAAATTCAATGCTAAATAACATTCTAACAATCAGGAAGTTAAAATCAAAAAACTTCCTTTCAGCTGGAGTATTGAGTTTAAACAGTGAGAAATATAGTGATGCTGATGAATTTCTTGAAATTGCTGTGCAAGAATACTCTTTACTATTACTTGAAACTCCTCATGATAAAATTCCTGAGATTTGTGGAGAGATTTTAACTATGTTTAAACCTATTTTCCTCAGAGCTAAAATAGAACAAACCTTGGATCAAGATATCAAATTAGCTTTTATCAAAATAAAATCGCTTCTGAATATATCGAAGAAGCTTTTTGAAGGAGAGACAATTGAAAAATGTTCTGAAGAACTGTTAGTGCTCTCCAAACCTAGACAAACAATTGTTTATCAAGCGATATTGATTTACCAAGACGGTCGTTTCATTGCTTCTGTAAGTTCAGATAATGAATTAGTTGAGAAAGATAAAGATATGATCTTTGCAGGAGCTATGACAGCTATTCAGATGCTACTCAAAGAACTAATACATAGCGACAAAATACATACAATAGATGCAGGAGAAACCCAGATTATTTTAAGAAAAGGAACACTAGTTCAAGTTGTTATTATAGCTAATACTATATCAGAACAAATTACTATTGCGACAGATCAACTCATAGAAATTATTGAAAGAGAATACAAAGAGATTTTAGTTGATTGGGATGGGTCTCTTGAAGAATTAAGAAAGATTAATGCATTGATAGAAGAATATATTTTCGATGTATTAAATGAGTAAGTTAGGGAGACTTAACAAGTTCCCTTGATACAGAAGATTCTTTTTCTAAGACTTCTTTTTCTGTTTTTTCTCCAATGAATACTTGAAACATTTCAAAGGTTGGTGAAGTATCACCAGCAACTTTTATTTCAACTGAAGTTACCTTACTTACTGGTGGTGGCTCTACAATCCATGTGATTATTTTATCACCTGAATCATCAATTTGTTCCATTATCTGTGAACCCTCTGGATTTGTGCCAACAACTGCATGACTGGCAGGGAATTTATCTGCAAGAGAAATGAATTCTGCTACATCACCTTGAATATTCTTAATGATATATAGAATAGAATATCCCATATCTCTTTCAGAAGATTTAATGAATTTTGCTACCTTGAAAATTGTTTTTCCTTCTTCATTTTGAATAATCTTCTTACCTCTGAACAAATATGGGAAGTAATCTAGGTTATAGATTTTGTCTAAGGATTGGTTCATAGCAATATTCTTGTGTTTCCATCTTACATTGATGCCTTTCAATTTAACTTTCTCAACCACTGCGTTAGGAGGAATTGCTTCAGGATTTGTTTTTAATATAGAAAATTCAGGAGGAATTTCATCTATGATATGTAACTCTTGTAATTGTCGATTGTGAATATTAAGATATTTGATGTTTTATTTAAATTCCAATCCAGAAATAGATATGTTCTCAAAAGTATTCAAAACTGCAATAACTTCGTTTTCAATGATCTCCAAGATTGTTCTGTTTATACGTTTAGAAAGTTTATAGTTAATTTCAACTTGCTGATTAGGCTGAATTTCAGGTATTTCCCAAATGATTTCTAGAACCTTCTCCTTTTTATCTTTGGTTGGTTGAATTTCCAAATCACCAATTTCCATGTTTTCTATAGCGAAGCAGTATGGCATTTCATCAATGATTTCAACTTCTGTTATAACTTCCTTTTCTTCGTTCTTAAGGCCTGAAACCAAAGTTACTTCTTTAAGAGTTTCTCCAATTCCAAGAGGATTTTCTCTTTCGGTTTTTTTAACCTCACCATTTACTAACT
Organism: Candidatus Heimdallarchaeota archaeon; assembly: GCA_016840095.1. Taxonomy (GTDB): domain Archaea; phylum Asgardarchaeota; class Heimdallarchaeia; order Heimdallarchaeales; family Heimdallarchaeaceae; genus UBA460. The sequence goes on along the minus strand of JAEOSZ010000052.1, from coordinate 28,294 downwards.
TAAACTGACTTCTACTTTTAACTGTAGATGGAACGTTATACTTGTTGTCTTCAATCAGTTTCTGAAGTAATTCATTTCTGAGATACTCGTCTTCTGGTAATCTAGTGATTGTTATTTCATGTCCAAGAATCTTGTTATCTTCATCAATTTCGAATGCTTTCTCTATCTCTTCAGTATCAACTTCCTTAGTTTCTTTTATTATATCGTCTAAATCTTCACCAAAAAGATCATCAGATCTTAGGAGACGTAGAAGTAAATTGTAATCTCCAGCTATTCCTATTTCTAATAGATATTCTTCTATCCAACGAGCAACTCTTGTTTCGTGTGGAGCTAAAATAGTAGACCAAAATTCATTAACTGTATCAACAATTTCTAATAAATTTCTACATTCTTTTTCATTAATCAACCCATGAGTATCATAATAGGAAACAATTCCACTCATAGAAGTACCGAAAACGTTTGTATAGGGTTCAATTTTAATGAAATATCTAGTAGATCCCCAGATTGCTTTTTGTTCTGCCATCTTATTCCAACCTCACTGTTTCTTGAATTGAGATAACTTCATATTCCACAAGCTGCTCTGTGGATATCTCAAGGATTTCTGTTGATTTATTTTTATGATTTAAAATCGTAATGGAATAAGTTCCTTCAGGAAGATAATTGTGAATATATCTTCTCACCAAGGATACATTTTCAAACACCGTACTTGGACTTGCAGGGATAAGATCTAAGTCACCAAAAATATCCATTTTGTTAATCTTAATAATCTCTCTATTGCTTCTAGATTCCTTTCTCCTTTCAAAAATAGTTCTAACAGTATCTAAATGGAAACTAGAGAGTTCTTTGTTGAGTGATTCATTGTAAACCTTTTCAGCTTTTTGAATATCATCCAACCAGAGATATCTACTAATTAATTTACTATATGCATATGATTGATTATCTTGTTCCTCGATATTTTCCATAGCTTCTGCAACAAAATGCCAGACTATTACAGATTCTATAAATTTGTCGCTTTCTTCTAACTGCTTGATTTCCCCTTCAATATACTTCATGAAATCTTCAGCTGATTTTGTAGCTAGAAGTTCCTTTCCTTCTCTTATTATGTTTTGTACATCATCATCTGCACTCAATATCGACACATTCCAGTCAAATAATTTACAATTATTAATTTTAAGAACTTCTTATTTAAACTCTGTCCTAGTATTCAATCAGATTTCACACAAAGCTTACTCACATAAGTGCTAAATTTTCGTAATCTTGAACTGAATATAAGAAAAAGACATAGTCGATAAAGTTAAAAGATTACTGTATTTTTTGTAGTTATGGTCAATATTGAAAGAAAAGAGTATTGTGCATTCCATTTTCATAATACTACAGATGGTGAGTGTGCTAATTGCGGATTAGCGATATGCAACCTTGATCAACATTATGATGTACAGGCTAACAGACTGTGTCAAATATGTTTTAACTTGACAAGAGCTCAGAAAATTGCTAGATATATGCAGTTTGGTTTATGGGGAATAATTATAGGTCTGGTAGTAATGCTTTATTTATTATTAAGAAACAGCGGACAAACATTCTATGCGTTTTTACCTGTCTTATTACTCTTAGTGGTTCCTTATGCTCTAAGACCAATTTTAATGAAATTATATTTTAGAGATTTACAACCGATAGAATCAGTATTGCCTATTCTTCGCTATTTTGAAGGTTCTGGAAACATTGACCATTATAAACTATTCATGAAGTTTTTAGGTAAATTATCGGAAGAAGAATTGAAAGATATTCAAAAACCTCTTTATGATTACTTAATACCAGCACTGGCATTTAATTATTCCAAGCTGCCGGAAGATTGGGAAGATGCTTTAACTAAAAATCTTCAAATTTCTAAAGAGCGATTCGTTGACCTACTAACAGAAGATTATAGACAAGTTTTAATTCAGACATCTGTCCATAATGCTCAAACAAATATGTCTCTTTTTATCTTCTATTTGAGTGAGATTGCTTCTGATATGAACCTTATCAAAGAGTACATTACAGAAATGACTTCCCCAGAAGTAATGAAATTGAACAAAGAAGAAGTTAATATAATCTACAAAAGCTTGTTAGAAGATTTGTATCTTTATGAAGACAGATTTTTTAATTTCTGCGATGAGTTAGGGTTGGAAAAGCAAAAAGATCTACTAGTTCAACTGATAGAAAGATTTGATCCTCCACCTGTTCCTAAGAATCAGCTCGAAGCTGTTATGACAATAGAACAGCTCAGAGAAAAGAGAAAGAAAGAAGCAGAACAAGACACAGAACAAGCAATAGCTGCAATCGTTGATGTTGCCAAAGAGCAGATAGAAGCAGATCAAGACACAGAGATTGATCAATAATCACTCTTTTTTTTGTAAATATTCGTAACTCATATATTTAGTTAATCTAATCCTTAAATGAGAATAGCGAAAATGATGAGGAATTACAACCGATGATTCGATGACTTTCCTAGCTCACTCTGATTACGTTATTCTCATTATTCTACTTCATATAATTACAGAGAGAACAATGCCTTGTTCTATTCAGAAACTGTTATATCCTAAATTTTCCCTCTACTAGTGAGAATGATGGAAATGATGAAAATGCACGAACAGATGATTCAATGAATTACCTAGCTCACCCGGATTCATTATTCTCTAAATTTCTTCTTAGCCAATTACAATGACAAAATCTTAATAGGATAATATCTTTTGTAGTTATTATTCAATTTGAAAGGATCGCTGATGACGTTAACTAACAAAAGCAAGAAACCTAGAACACTTGCATGGCAATCTGTAGGAGTTTTCCTTTATCTATTTACAGCAGCTGTTGCAATTGTTGGCATTGTTTATCTTGTCTGGTCTTTTGTTTTAATGGTTCAGAGATTCTACGAAGTTCCTTTTGAAGGTATATTAGTATTAGAGTTCCTACTCAATCTTTTCACTTTATTGATAGAATTTTTAGGTGTATTTTACACGGTAATGCTTCTAAATCATATGGCTTCAACTTGTATGAACCCACCTGTTAAATCGGAAGAGCAGATTTTATTGAAAGATCATCCTTCTGTAAGTGTTATCATTCCAATACGAAATCCAAACAATAAAATTCTCGAAGATACTTTGATTTCTATCGCAGAAACAAGTTATCCAAAAGAAAAGCTTACAGTTTATCTTGGAGATGATACAGAAAAAGAACATGATAGTTTTAAGAAAACAGTTCAACTTGCTGAGAAGTATGGTGCTCAACACATTCATGATCCTTCAAATGTTCATTTTAAAGCTGGAATGCTAAATATAGTATTGCGAGAAGTTACATCAGAATTTTTCATTCTTTTAGATTATGATCATAGGCTAGAACCTCAAATTGTCGATAAGTTCGTCAAACTACTTGTAAATAATACAGAACTAGCCTTTGTACAAGCTAAAGTTAACTTCAGACAAGTTAAATCGAAGTTACAAGTGTGGGAATCTGTTATGTACGCACAATTTTATGAAGTGTTCCAACGTTCAAAGACAAAACATCTTACAGTTCTAACAAATGGTTCTACAGCTTGTTATCGAAAAGCCTATGTTGATGAAATTGGTGGAATCCCATTTGATACCTTCACAGAAGATGTGGATGTATCTGTAAAACTTCTAACTAAAGGATACAAAACTGAATTAATAGATGAATACGGAAGTTTTGGGTTAATTCCAGCAACTTTTTCACTCTTATTATCCCAAATATTAAGGTGGGCTAAGGGTAGTATGCAAGTTCTTAGACTAAGGTGGAAGAAGATACTTTCTGGTAAAATGCCATTTATACATAGAATTGATTTAATGTTCAGTGCTTCACTTTTCTTTATAGCTTCAACAGTATATCTAAATCTAGTAATCTATGTGATTATGTATTTTACAAAGAGTTCAGTTATTAGATTACCAATGAGCGTTTTTCCACCTCTCCTAATTATGCCTATAGCTTTTGCACTTTCATACCAACTTTCTGGTATAATTGCTGTTCTTTATGCTAAAAGAAGCGGTATAAAAAATCTAAAATTATTTGATCTTGTTTATTTCTTAATTCTTGCTTTAGTACTTAATCCTTTCACTGTTTATGCTGTTTTAAAGGCAATATTTAAACGAAAAACACCTAACAGAAACAAGGATCAGTGGAATGAAAAAGTTCCGTATATTATTCTCTCTTTCATAATTACCCTCTTAGGAGGTGGTTTAGTAGCCATCTCAGTTTTTGACTTTCTTCATAATAGCTTTGCAGGTTCTTTCTGGATTGTTCTAGGTCTATTGGGTTTATCTATGCTAGCTACTTTTCCAGTTTGTTTGTTCTTCCATTTCTCAACTAAGCACAACAAACCTTATTTTATTGAAGGGAATAACACATAACATTGAGGGGATAACTGAATGAAATGGAAAAAGATTTTATGGTACATCTTAGCATATTCTCTTTTTGCTTTTCTGATATTCTATGTCATCTATAGCAGTATAGAAATTACCAAATTTTACTCCTCCTCATTACCAAGTTGGTCTGCTATTGTAGGTTTGATTCTCAATTTCCTCATACTTCTGCTTGAGCTTTTCTCAGCATTCTTCTCTATATTCATTTACTATTATATCGGTTCATCTGCACACTATACTCTTCTTAAGGATGAAAACAATAAATTTCTCAAGAGTAATCCTCTCCCCAAGGTAACAATTATTTTTCCGTTCTATCGAGAACCTTTTGCTGTAGTGTCACAATCATTGAAAGCCGCTATGGAACTTGATTACCCGAAAGATAGGTATGAGATTTTTGTTTGTGATGATAGTCCTGCAGAAGAATCTTCTGAACTCCAAACTTTCTGCAAAGAGAATGGTATAACTTTCATTCGAAGAGATGACCGTACTGGGTTTAAAGCTGGAGCTATAAACAATGCACTTAAGCAAATTGATAGTGATTTTATTGGCTTGTTAGATGCAGATCACATTGCTACTCCAAATTTCATCAAAACTTGTCTTTCAGGTTTTACTGAAGAAGACATTGTTCTTGTGCAAGGAAAACCTATGTTTGTTAATCAAGATGATTACTTGATGCGCAGTAGTACCTTTATACAGTCTCAATTCTTCCATATATATCAAAAAAGTAGAGGTACCAGAGATGGAGTTATTTTTGCAGGAACAACTGGACTACTAAGGGTTGATTTACTCAAAGAATTTGGAGGGTTTTTGGAAGATACTTTAGCTGAGGATACTGATACTTCTTTTATGTTGATGTCCAATGGGTATAAGACTAGATATCTTCATGAAATTTGCTCCAAGGGATTAGTACCTTGGAACCCAATTAGTATGGTAAATCAAGTTTGGAGATGGACTAATGGAATTACATCCATTTTCCGCAAGAGATTTTGGAAGATTATTACAGGGAAGAACAAAACTATTAACAAAATAGATATTCTCTCTACAGTTACCACTCCAATTGTAGGTACTGCAATGATATTTGTTTATATCTTGCTTTTTGTTATGTACATGATTAAAGAATATACTGTACTAGATAACTTTGCATTTGTAAGACCTGATTTAGGGATATTTCCTCTTCTTTTAGCTGCTCCTCTCTTGATTTCACTTGCTAGTTTAATTATGGCATTTGTTACATGGAGAAGAGAAGAAAAAGAAGACCGAATGATACGTTTACGAGGTTTCTTTGGAATGGTTTGGACAATAGCTGCTTTCTACTTACTAATGATGACAGCCCAGTATTTTCTTGTATGGGCAGTAGTAAGTGCGCTTTTAGGAGTCAAAAAGGAATTCGATAGAACCATTAAAGTAAAAACCAAAACCTTAGGAAAAATGAGCCAAAAAATTAAGTATACTTTGTGGTCAATTGGTCTCTTAGTGATTGCTGGAGCATTTTACTTCGTTACTTACACAACTTTGGCTTCTGGAGATGCTTTATCAGGTTGGTTTATCATTGCCGCAATTACAGCTACAATTCCAATATTAATCACAATTGGTCATTTCAGTAAACTTGACTTTACTAAAAACAAAACTGCAATAGATGTAGAAAAAGAATATGGAGATTGAATTAATGATACAGCTAGATATTAGAATTCTTGTTCCACTCATCTCGATTCTATCTACTGGATCTCTATTGGTAGATATCGTTAAGATCAGAATTCTGAAGCTGAAAACATCTAATTCCTTACTTGAAAATCTTGTTGAATCCTTAATAGTTGGAACTCTGGCTTTGGCAATACCAATGCTGGTTATTGCTTGGGTTGCAAACAAAACTAATGATAGTGTGTCTCTTGAGCGTTTTGTCTATATCTACTTAGCACTAGGTTTACTTTATTCAATTTATAGAATATTTGTTTGGGTTAGGAAGAAATTACCAGTGCTTATACTTTCTAGTAGGAAAAAACTTAACCATTCTATAGAAATCCTTCTCAAGATAATTGTTGTTTTAATGATTCTTTTTTATGCATTTCAGGTACTTGTTTACCCTTTGAAGGGATGGGATTTCTTACACTTTTATCTCCCTAATTCCTTCAGAATTTATGTCACAGGTCAACTAAGTTCAATTAATGAATTAACTTTTTTCCCACAGTTCAAACCTCCAATGAACATACTTCTTTTTGCATATACCTTTTTTGTAACACAGTCAGAAATGATTCAGTTTATTCCAATTCTCTTTTTGGCAGGAACAGCATTTTATTGTTATAAGATAGCAAAAACAATGGGTTTGTCACAAAAGACTTCTCTTTTTGCTTCTATAGCTTTTCTCGCAACTCCTCTAACTTACTTTCTGGTGTATGAATATACCTACTATCAGGAGATGTATATCCTTTTCTTTACAACTGCAGCTTTCTATTATTACAAAAGATTTCTTGGAACAGAAGAGGGTAAAGAACAGTTGTATTTTGCACTTCTGACGTCTTTGAGTCTAGGAGGGTGCAGCTTAAGTAAACTAAGTGGTTTCGTTATTCCCTTTGTCCTATTTGTTGCAATGCCTTCAGATAGAATTGGAAAGAGTTTGAGAGTTTTGATTATTGTGGGTTTTGCAACTCAGTTAATTCGAAAATCAGTTTTTGACATTTATTTGGGAACTGGAATTTTAATCGGATTGCTTGCCATATATTGCATTTATCTTGTCTTTAATAGCAAAAGTTTGGAATTCTCTGTTAGAAGATGGATTTATACCTTGGGAATTTTTGCATTTCCTTTCATTGTAGTAATATTATGGATATTTTACATGCTAACAATTCCAGGTGTTCGAAACTATTTAACAGCTCTATTTGTTAGTGTGAAATTCTCCCAAGTAAGCCTTTCTTGGCCAGGTATTGAGCTTCCTGGAACCGTGACTTATCTAGAAAATGCTCATACAGCTACTTTCTTTTCCTCATCATTCTCAATTTTAATAGCTGCAATGTTTGCAGGAACTTGGTTGATTTTCAAACTTTTCGGATTTATTAGTTCAAATAAGAAAAATAATGAACTTCTACTCTGGACAATGTTCTTCTATATTATCTGGCAGGGTCTCTTTGCTATGGAATCAGTCAGATATCTAACACCTATAATTGTCCCATTAGCTATAATCTTTGTTGTAGGATTTGAATCAGTAGTTCAGTTTTTCAACAAAAGAGATGGGAAAGAAAGAGATGGATTTTTATCTTATTTGTTTATTACTGCCAGTGCCTATCTTTTCCTTTATCCTCTTATCCCGTTAGAAACAGTTTTCCTAAATTTCCATTTCCGATGGTATTATGCACATACAAGAATATTCTCGTTGATTGGATATATTCTCCTTATCAATCTAATAGCATTTTTGCTGATATGGAAAGAGAAGAATCTTAAACTTAGTTTTATACAAATTTATAACAATAAATTCAATGTGAGAAAAATACTTTCAGGGGCATTAATTTCTATTGTTATAGTTGTCCCCTTTGCAGGACAAGCATCACTTCTAGCTTCAGTAGGGTTTAATTTGAGGGAATTCGAGGGAACTTACAGCTATGATTATAGAGAATCTTTTCAAGAGCTAATAGATGCTATAAATCGATTAGGTTTTACAGACGATCAAATAATCCTATCAGTTAATACTCCGGGTTTAGAGTACTATGCTTCTCAACCTATAATTGATTTTTACATGCTTGGTTTTCTAAGCGAGACGGGTTTGTATGATGTTTCAGTACCGCTATGGACCTCAAATGTTTCAAGAAATCTTAACTTCTTTGATGATTATGATGTATCCATTTTTGTAGCATTGAATAGTTCTAATGATTGGTATGATGCTTATCTAGAAGATTTTTACTGGAATTACTTTATCTTCAGATTTATACATAACAATGAATACTTCACTTTTCGTTTTACTAACGATGAGTTTTTGTTATTCACCATTAACAAGTATGATGATTTTATTGGACCTGTTGATATAGTGATAAAAGGAAATACTTCACAAAGCAGCCTTTTGGCTCATGCACCTCTAGAAGCTAATATAACAGATGATACAGCTTCAATTGAAACACTGCTTGATTTAACAGGCATACCAACTAATTTACCAATTACAATAGATATCACAACAGAATATACCCTATCATCAAATGGCAGTTTAGTTTTAACAAACAATTTAGAAGTTATACCTAAACCATCAGAAGAGATATTCTACCCCATTAAACTATTATCTCTTCCTCAACAAACAGTTTACATTCATGATATAAGTATTGAGATAAGCTATGAAGACTTGTATGGCTTTCCTCAAACAGTTTCTCATCATTTAATTCCACTTGTTGGGAATTCAGTAAACATAACTTGGATAAATAATTCTTGGTTCTACGAAGGATTTTATGGACTTCATTTCACTTGAATATAGTTATCTTCTTACTGATACTGTGGTTCTATCTTTTCCTGCTTTTCTAGCAATCAGAATAGCTGCTATTATTGCAACAAAAAGAATCAATGCAACATTTAGTAGAAAGATATTCCAGCTTCCTTTTGGTATGAATGAGTGTCCAAAGAAGATGGTCTGGTTTAAACCTGAGAGGATTTTTAAGATCAGTGTACCAAACCCATAGCCAATTATTGATGCGATTAAAGCTACTAAACCCAGCCGTGAAAAAGTCGAAATGAGAGTGTGTAAATTAGTTCCTCCAATCATTTTGATGATAGTTGTCTCCCTTCTGCTTTCCTTATACATATTATGAAGAATTGAATACATATTAACAATTACCACTACGAGAATAAGAGCAATCTCTGCATATGCAAGTGTATATGTGAATAACAAGGATCCTCGAAGATAATAATCTAGATATTCAGTTGAGAAAGCTATTATAAAAGAAAATCCAGCAACTGGTTTGAATGGAATTTTTGACCATTGGTCATCTGAATCACTTGGGAGAATAATCGAAATTATCTCTCTTCCAGGCTCAAAAATTCTATGTAATTCCAGAGTACTTCCATCACTAAGAAAGATTGTGAGGGTCACATATCCAAAGGATAAATATACTTGAATTTTTGAGTCTAAAGAAGTAGAAGCCAAAATAGAGCTACCATAATCAGTATTGATTATTACAGGAAGATTGTAAATTTTCGAACTATTATCAAATCTGAACTTGAAAGTAACCAGTTGTCTTTTGGATGGCATCTCGAATAAGACAATATTATCTATTCCATATATTTCGAAGGGGATAGCAATAGTAGCTTCTCCTCTTCTTGTGAAATAGCAGATATAATCACCTGAAGGTAGAGAATATGAGACAATCTCCCCTTGTGAATTGGATATTAAAGAAGTAAATCTTCGTCCTGATAAGTCTCTGATAGTGCAATATTGATCAACAATAGAAGAATTTGCAAAAAAATCTCTTAATACAAATTTAGTAAAACTACTGCCTATCACTATGCTTTGATTACTGCTTAAACTAGTATCCATTGTGAAGTTATATAGCGTATCAGAGTAACTAAAAACAACATAAATCTCTCCTTCAAATACACTAGCAAAGACACTTCCATTATTGTCAGTAGTAAGATACTTAGCTGGAGAATTAAATGAGTCATAAATTGTAACAGATAGATTGGATATAGGATATAGAACATCACTAATTTTTCTTTCTATTGTTATATTGATATCCTTTTTTTCATGATCCATATTGAATACATATAACACAGTTCTTGTATTGTTGAACGAATCAGTTAGAAAGAAACTAATTGTGTGCTCTCCTCCAGATGTGAACTGAAGACTATATACGCGGTCATATTCATAGACTGGTTCATTATCAATTTTGAAAAATATCTGAACCGCATCACTTTCTAATATTAAATTAGCATCCAATCCTTCTTCAGCTTTGTGTGGTGATAATACATTGACGTAAGGTAATTCTGTATCAACAGTGAATTTCTGAACATAAAAAATACTGGAAATATCTTTTAGTTGGTATTTTAGTGAATAGTATCCATCACATAGTTGTACTGTATCTGCATCATCAATTGTGAAATTTACATCATAAAATGGAACTTCAATATAAGTTTCTCCTGTATATGTTTCATTTAGATATTCACTTTTGAACAACGATGAATTCAACCCTTCTTGAATATTAAAATTCCATGTTTGTTCTCGTTTATCAAATAGAGTACTCCAATAGATTATTTTCATGCTATAATATCCTGGGTAGAGGTATACTCTAGTGGAACCCATTATTCTACTTGCTTTGGATATAACTCCACTAATTTGATATTCTAACAGAATTGGTGAGTATTCATAAAATGCTTCAATATCTACATATCCTTGATTTATAATTCCTGAATACTCGTTTTTCAAGTAGAAATCTATTGGGATTGAGCCAGTGAAATTAACAACTATATATTCATAAACTGAAACAATCGAGTTTCCAGCAAGATCAATAGCTCTTATTGCTAAAGTGTGATTTCCATTGGTTTGGGGAGTTCTAATGTTTTGCTCATATGATTTAGAATATGAAAGACCATCCCAGGAAAATTCAAGAGAAGAGAGTGTCTCATTTGTAGATACAGCAAGAATTGATTCAAAATTTATTTCACTACCATTGGTACTTGAGAGTGAAATAGATGGTGGTGATTTATCGAAGACATAATTGTATGATCGATTTGTCCAGCTAACTGAGTTGAAGAATGATAGATATAAAGTGTTATTTCCTTCATCTAGTCCATTAGGTTTGATAATCCCACTTTGATTCAGAGAAGTGTCTGAATTAGTATTCCAATGGTAATATGCTTCATATTGAGGATTAAACCAAGTTTGAATTTCTGAACTACTTCCAAGTCTCATATGCTCATTCAATCCTAAGATTCCAATTGTCTCTGGATTATCTGTAATTACAAATACAAAATCCCATAATTTGGATGTATAACCAATCTCTGCTCTGAGTTTCAAGGAGTATATTCCAATTTCTATAGGTACAGAAATAACATCAGACGAAACTTCAAACCATTGATTATTTCCCCAACTGTAGAAGAAATCTCCACCAAAGCTTTGAGTTGAATTTAAAATCACTACTGAAGCAGGATTTAGATGAGAACCATTCATAGTATTGATAAAGTAATACTCTTCTGGGATGGCTTCTATAACTGTAAAGAAGACTTTACTTGTTGCATAATTTAGGCTTTTATTATATCCACTTATTATGTAGTCTAGATTGTATGTTTCGATAGTTAAGGAATGGGAACCTTGTTCAAATGGGATAGTTATATAATTTGGTGCCTCTTCTCCTGGAGAGGCTAAATAGAATTCTTCAATTGTTGATACATTATCATCCCAGTAGAAATAAATAGAGTACCCTGGAGAAGAAAATAGTTTGATATCAATATTTTTTCCAATAACTACAGAATTGTTCGTAGGATTAATAGCAATAATTTCTGGATGTCTAGTTATTAGAATTATCTCGAAATTATTCACTTCTGAAGTACTGAAAGTTATCTCCTTTCTATAGATTCCATATGATATTATTCCAACATAACTGCCATCACTAATTGATAAGCTAACCTCACCAGTACTATTAGTAACATCACTAAACGATTCATCTGTAAATCCAGTACTTCCTTGTCTATAGAGAGCAACATCAGCTCCTTGAATTGGCTCATCTTCATCAGTTATTATTCTGAAATAAGCACTTCTTTCTATATATGAAATGGAAATTTCTGCTTCCATATCCTTATCAAGTAAAAGTTTAGTTGAGTTTGATATAACATCTTTAATTTGACACTGGAGTTCATATTCTCCAAAGGGAAGAATAAAAGAGACTTGAATGTCATTTAGGATGATCGTTTCGTTAACCAGATCTCCTCTCTTATTGTAAACATAAACTGATGCATTAAGTTCTTGTAAGTCTCCAGGTGTTGTTATTCTTGCTGTTAACTCATACTCACTAAGTACAACTTCCCTTAACATCTCCTTGTCTGCAATAACATCTAAATCTATTTCTACTCTAATATGTGTAATGTAGTTAAAATCCTCAAATGCAAAGAACTGACCAATCCATAAAGAAGCAATTATTTCATCATCTAGTAACGTATTTGAGCTGAAGATTGATTTGATTTTTAACTCTATTGCAGCTTCTGACCTTGTTGAAAAGAGTGTTATATAATCCCCAACTTCGAGATTATTTCGTTGAGCAAAATTTATACCTACGCTAACTTCAAATGTATCATTTACCGTTAGAAGTTGACCTTCTTGATAAGTAAGCTCCGTAAAATACCAGAAAGATGATGCATCTACCCCTCTGAAATAAACTGCTTTATCTTTGTAAACAGCTGCAGTCATCACCTCAGGACTTACTTCTAGAACACCATCAATTGAATTAATGGTATCTGTTAATTCTAAAGGTATAATGCTTGTATATGGAGTTGAAGCTTCTGGATTAGAGATTACTAAAATGCTTTCACTTTCTCCCAAATAAGATGCTGTACTATTAACGATGCTGGACATCAGAATTCCAGCACCTGATATTATAGTAGAGCTTATTAGAAAACCAATGAAAGCTAAAAGTATTCTTTTCTTTGGTAAAACATTATAGAGGAATATTCTTCTAAGATTCATTTAACATCCTCCCTAACAACTTTAATTTTTGAAGCTTCCAATGATGGTAAAATTCCTGATAGAATGGATAACGATAGAGAGAAGAGAAATATTGTTCCTACTAGAACTGTATCAATACTCATGGCTATGTATGGGAGGTCCATTGTTGCTGTCACTAAGCCGACAATTCCGGTAACAGCTAGATAACCAATTACAAGAGAAAGCAATGCTGAGATTAATCCTATATATAGAGATTGAAGCATAAATAGTGTAACTATTTGTCTTTTGGTAGCTCCAATTGATCTCAAAGTGAATATCTCTTCTTCACTCTCTTTAACTAATGTGTAAATGCTATAAGAAATAGAAACAAGCATCAAAACAAAAAACAGAATCTCAAGAAGAGTGAGAGTTCGTATAACATCATTTGTTGCAAAAATGATGAAGTTTTGTGTTTGTTTCTCATTAATTACCGCTAAATTACTGAAAGAATCTAGAATATCCTTTCTAATCGTTTCAATTTCTCTGATATCTAGAACTCTTAATTCGATAAAGGAAAAATAATTCATAGATATATTCAGATCAAAACTGGAAATCGAGCCTATTATTTCAATATCATATTCGTGGCCTGATCTTATTATGTTACTAACTGAATAACTTTCATTATGTGTTAGTACTAAAGTCTCATTAACTTGATAATCGCTAAATTCTATTTGAATAGAAGAACCTATTCCAGCTGCTGTCAAATAAGCAAGTTGTTGTCCTATAATCACTTCGTCAGCTAGCAATTCTGAAGGATAAAATTCATAATGATGAGATTGAAATCTCTCAAACTCACTTACATTTAGCAACCTCAGATGTGTTGTTATACTCGTCCCAGTTTCACCTGTTACATTGATAGGTATATAGATTTCAGGTAGAATTACTTCTAAGTTTGGTGTTGTACTGGAATATTCCTCTAAGAAATCTAATACTTCTGAATCTATTCTACTCTCAGATAAACTCTTTCCTTCTTCTATTACAAGAAGAAGTTCAGAAGGTTTGATGATTTCTGCCATACCACTTATGTTTGACGAATACCCTCTAACTAAAAGTGTTGTAGAGATGTAAATCACAAGTGCTAAAGTTAATGTCATAATTGCTTGATAAGTTCTTTTTCTATTATGAAAGAAAAATCGAACACTGAACTTTAGCATTTACTATCTCACTTTGAAGACATGAATTTAAAGTGATATAAAATTTTCTAACAAAAGAAGAAAAGAAAAAAATTTTCACTACTTCTATATAACAGGCGGATAGAGTGTGAAGAAAACTAATCTTTGTATGATTAATGTAAGATAAATTGCTACACCTACTGCAAATATTGATGGTATCCTAGTTTTTGAGGGGGTGACCCTATTTACACCTATTCCCAAGAACAACAAAAATCCATAAAAGAATATATTTAGAGGAATACTGGCAATCAGCTGATATTTTATTTGAAGTTGTTGTATACCAAATTCAGGGCTTCCAGGATTGTATCCAATAGCTTCTAAATACTTGGAACCTCCAAAGATGTAACAAATAATTAAAACAAAAATTGCAATGGATGAAATAAAGACAGCATTGCGATAAATTTTTCCCCATTTCTTTTCCCCAAGAAGTAGAGAGTAAATAAATGGAAATACAAAAACCCATGTGAACCAAGCAAGAATTCCTAAAAACATTTGATCTCCAATATCACTTGTACTAAAATTTGTGAAATTGAAATCCTCATCTAAACCGCTGAGTAGTGCTCCCGGAATAAGAGGATAAACCGTTAATTCTGAAAAGAATCCCCCTGCAAATAACATAAAACTAACATACACAATGAATGAAGTTAGAATATTGATTAGAAAATAATTTGGGAGCAATTCAGAATAGCTTGCTCTTGTTGGTCTCATCAGGTAATCCTTTGCAAATCTGAAAGTATCTCTCACGTATGTGAATTTGAAAAGCAAGTATACAGCTATAGCTGGAATAGCTACAACAGCTATCATATACAGAATATTCAAAAACATCGCTACAGGACTTGAAATAGAGCCAAGTAATCCATCCCAGATAAAAGTTCTTATGTCAAAATCTGCCATACCCATAAATGGGGGAGATCCAAAAATCAGTAGAGAATACCAGCTCAAAACTAGAGCTACGAATAAGGTAGCTAAGTAATCCCATATTCTGAATTTCCTCTTTTGTGTATCTAGATACCAGAGTTTCTGATAGATGATTTCTGTTGCATCATCAACAAATTCATCTAAAACAATACCATCTATTCGACGTTCTCCATACTTCTCATAGAATCTTTTAGCTATCATGTCAAGTAAATCTTCAGTATCTTTGATATCCATCCTTTTATCTACTGCTAACACGAAAAGCAAATCATCTTCTTTTTCTTGAAAAATGATTCTTGAAGTAACCAACTCAAATTCAGATATTTTCTCTCTTTGTGTTTCGGATGCCATCGAATAAATTGCGCTCATTAGCCCTCCTGTCAAAGCAACATCAACAGCATCTTCTTGTTTTTCAAATTCTTGACTATAGAAAATTTGTCCATAAGTTGTTAGAATAAGTAGATGTTTAATCAAAGTGGATTACCTCATTTCTTATATCTCATAATAGTAAACTCTCTCCTAAAAATATTACGGCTGTTTTTGGAAAGAAGAAAAAAAGGGAAAAAAAGAAGTTATGTACCTTCGAAATAAGCATCTTTGTATGCTATTTGTTCTGGGGTTAATTCGTCAATTTTATACCCCATAAGTGTTAGTTTTAGACTAGCGATATTTCTGTCTTGTTCATCAGGAATATCATATACTTTGTTTTCTAAATCTTTTCCTTTTTCTGCTAAGTGAATTAGGCTTAACAATTGGTTAGCAAATGACATGTCCATTACTTCAGAAGGATGTCCTTCTGCAGCAGATAAATTAACTAATCTCCCTTTTGCAAGAAGATATATTCTCTTTCCATCTGCCATAAGATATTCTTCATTGTTAGCTCGTAATTCTCTTTTTGATTTACTTATGTCTTCTAAGCTTTGAATATTGATTTCAGCATCATAGTGACCAGTGTTGCATACTATAGCTCCATCTTTCATGTTTTGGAAATGTTTCTTTACAATGACATCTTTCATTCCAGTTGCAGTGATGAACAAATCTCCCAAACCTGCAGCATCATCCATTTTCATGACTCTGAAACCATCCATTGCAGCTTTAAGAGCTTGAATAGGATCAACTTCGGTGATTATTACATCTGCTCCTAAGCCTGAAGCATTTTTTGCTAAACCTTTTCCACAATGCCCATATCCTGCGATGACTACAATTTTACCTGCAAATATGATATTTGTTGCTCGTAAGATTCCATCAAGTGTAGATTGTCCAGTTCCATACACATTGTCAAAATCACTTTTGGTTTCAGCATCATTAACAGCAATAATTGGATAGATGAGTTTGTCAGCTCTATCCATAGCTCTCAACCTATGAACACCAGTGGTTGTCTCTTCAGTTCCCCCTATGATTTTCTCTGCTAAATCTGGAAACTCTGAATGAACTCGAAATATCAAGTCTGCACCATCATCTAGAGTTAATGTTGGCTCAAATTCCAAGACCTTATCAATTGCCCAGTAAAATTCTTCAGTAGACATTCCATACCAAGCGAAAATTGGAATTCCGTTAGACGCTAGAGCTGCTGCAATATCGTCTTTTGTGGAGAGAGGATTACACCCACTCCAAGATACTTCTGCTCCTGCTGCAGTCAATGTTTCAACTAATACAGCTGTCTCTTTTGTTACATGAAGACATCCTGCAATTCTCATTCCATTTAGTGGTTTTGTTTCTGAGAATTTTTTTCTCAATTCCATAAGAACAGGCATCCTACTTTCAGCCCAATCGATATTTCTTCGACCTTGTTCAGCTAGATCAATGTCCTTAATTTTATACTCCATGTTTTCAACCCTTTTTTCGATTTTAAAAACATGTCGAGTAGAGTTTTTTTCAAAACGCAAGATTAATCTATATCAAAAATAAAAATCAAATATGTCAGAATCTAAATTTCCTTTAATAATAGCTCATAGAGGAGCTTCAGCAGAAGAACATGCTAACTCCATGAAAGCTTTTGATTTGGCTGTTAAACAAAAGGCAGATATGATTGAATTGGATACACATCTAACAAAAGATGGATATTTCATAGTTTTTCATGATGATTCTATACCATACAAAGAAAGTAGATTAGTTATCTCAGAAACAAACTTGGAAACTATTCAAAAATTCAAGTTACCTAATGGTGAGTCTATTCCTTTGCTAGAAGATGTTCTAAAGCAGTTTCTTTCAAAAATTAAATTTAACATTGAGTTAAAATGTGACGTAACAAAAGAGCAATTTCATTCAGTTTTAAATGAAGTTGGTGGAGATAATTCAAGAATTCTTATAAGTTCATTTCTCCATGAACCAATAGTAAATCTGAAAGAAAAATCACTTGGTTACGAATTAGCTTATCTCTACATTTTTCCAATATATCAAAATAAAAGTGTAGCATTAAATGAATTCATAGATGCTATGAACCCATTTTATAGATTTCTAAAGAAAAAGGCAGTAAATTTCTATCATAAAAAGGGTAAAAAAGTCTATCCATGGACTATTAATGATGAAAAACAGATTAGAAAATTGGTTAGGAAGCAAGTGGATGGAATTATTACTGATTTACCAAAAAATACCAGAGAGATAGTTTCATCAGAAATAAAAGAAATGAATAATTAGTAGTACTTAACTAAAGAAAATGCATACTCTTGCCAATCTGTTATCTGATTTACTTCTTCTAGAAGTTCCTTTTCTTTATTTTCTTCTACATTGAAGATCATACTAACTATTTCGGGTGAATATCCTGACTCAAGTATTTTTTTGTAGTCGGTAGGTTCTTCAATTAACTCCAACTGATATGTTCCTTCCTTAGAAATCATTAGTTCTATTATCTCAGGTTTGATTCCTTCTTGGATTTTATTGAAGATTCCAACAAATTCAGTCTTTTTCTCCAATTCCTTACTGACTCTTAAAATTGCAACATTGAATAGACCCACATTTACTAGAACAGGTATTAACCAGAATGATTGACTTGGAATAGTTACTTCAGCTATAGAGCAGTTATTTCTCATAATTTCATCATCTAGATTTTGAACTACTTCCTTAGCTCTTTCCTCGTTTTGTTCACTTGGAAGTAAAACAATTTCATCAATTGCAAAGATATTTGTCTCTGTTTTTTTCCCTCCTTCCTCTTCATCTGCTTCTTCAATTTCTTTCTCTTTTAGCCAGATGAGATATCCAATATCCTCCTCTTCAGCTTTTATCAAGCTGATTCTAGCGTTTTTATCCTCAAGAGTGGCTTCTACAAACATCTCAGTTGAGATTTCTGATCCATAAAGTTTCTTAAGTAGATTCCCTAGCTCTTCAGATGAATTGGGATTTTTTAATTCAGTAAACATCTCTGACATTGTTAGAGCTATATCTAAATAAAATTATGCTTTTTAACGATAAACCTATTGAAATTTGAAAAAAAATAAAAAAAAGAATTTAGTTTAAGAAGGTTGAAACTGTGCAGTTCCTATTGCTTCACTGTCACCAGATGTAAAGTACAAAGTAATTGTATAATCTGTTCCTACTTGGAAAGCACCTACAATAGTAATGGTTTTCTGTTCACCATTTGGAATGGATAATCCACCCGCAGTTGTTGACGCTATATAGGTAACAGTTGGTGATGCAGTTGCCGTACCATTATAAACTAGATCAGCACCCTCTGCTTTAACTGTAATTACAACAGTGTAGTTTCCATCGCCATCGGCTGTTCCAACAACGCTTGTTACTAGTGCTGTTGCATTTGGTTGCAGCATTGGTATAACTACTAAGAATACTATCGCTGCAGCTGCTGTCACTAGTGCGATTAGCAGAACTGTTGCGATTACCGGAGATACTCCTCGTTTCTTCATTTTTTCATTCACCCTTGATTATAAGGTAATCAAAACAAAATAGCCAAACCAGACTTAAAAAAGTAGCGATAGTCTTAACGGGTTCTAACAATCGATTATCAATGAAGTGTCAGATTTGCAAATTAACAATTATTTATATTAGTGTATGTCCTTATTTAAGTGGAACAATGGACACTATTACTAATATCATATTTAGATCGTTAACTGCTATCTATGAAGGCACCATTAGTGGTAATGTTCTACATCCCAACTTATATTTCTTAGAAAATAATAAAAAAAATACATTCTATGGCTTCAATTTACAAGAAGTCATTCCAACTCGATTGATTACACGAATTTATGAGGATGGAAAAAAAATCATAACTGATTTACTTTGGTTGGTAGATGACACAAAAATAACAGGAACAGGTAATATTTCGTTTGTTGGAAAATCAAATAAAATTGAGGTTGAAGGAGAACCTAAAGATTATGTTAAACTGATACAAGAGGATGCTACAATAAATGCCTGTTATGGAGATTTACTTGTTTATCCAGATTACTTGGATTTGGTAATTGTTGGTTCTCGAGATTTGTCATCTGATAAAATTAAATCTGTAACAAAGTTAAACATTCAAAATATACCAACTAACTTGTTTGGTTTTTCTAGAACAGTATTGGATACTAAGAAAATTAAAGATGAAGATTATCAAGATTTGGCAATTAATAGTTACTTGGCTTTAGTTGATTTAGTACATAGATCTCTTGAATTACTATCTAAGTTCTCCCAAAAAGAAGTTGGAGAGATTGTTTTCTGTGTTAGATGTGGTCAAGAGCTACCATCAAGTTCATACTATTGTCCAAGTTGTGGAAGCAAACAAAACTAAATCTGCAAGTTTTAAGTATGATACAATATTTCTGCTCTTTCAATTAATTCCAGAGTATCCGTTTGATTAGCTAAATCTCTTGCATTTGGAGAGAAATTATTCGCAACAACGAATCCTCCACTCAAGTTTGACCTTTGCACTAAACGTTCAATATGTATGATTTTATCAGTTCCAACACTTCTTTTCCAATCTAATATCCAAACACCTACTAAGAGCTCTTTAATAATAATGAGAAAATCTATTGCATGCTTAGATGGTCCTGTAACAACTGATAGATCATGGGACAATATTCCAAAGTTTTTCAGGTATTCAAGAGATATTTCAATTAGTGGTTTGTTTCGGTCAAAACTCATAAACCACATCAAACTAAAGTGTATTAAAAGATTTGTATGAAAATCCTTAATTTTTCATTAAACGACAATTTCAAGATTTTTGTCGTTACATTGGATTTTCCATTTCCCTTCAGTTTTGAAAACTAAAGGTATAGTTTTTTGAAACTTTCTAACTACTTGAGCTGCCATCAGATGGGGATCTCTTTTGCCTATGATTCTAACAATAATGATCTTTTCTGTTTCATCTATAGATATTTGTTCTTCTAGTAACTCCCATGCTGCATCAGGTAGATATCCCTCAATTTCCAACATTGCTTCAGTATTAATTTTCGGAGGTGAGTTAAAACTAATACTCTTAATCGGAACAGGTCTCTGTCTTTGTTTCATTAAGTTTACTTCTTAACTATTCTTAATAAACATTGAGAATAAATCAAGAAATCAAAACCAAATTTTTATATTCTCGTTTTTCTGATTAAACATAATGTCTTCCTCTGATGAGAAAACAATAGTGGAAAAAACCAAATCTTACTTAAAGAAATTTATCAGTGACATAGATGCAAAAGAAGTTGCAGTTCTTATCATATTTGGCTTGATAATTTTCATAATTTTCAAGATGATGTTTGGAGGAATCTTTGGGTTATCATTGGTAGTTATTGAAAATGGTCCTCAATCAAGCATGTGGCCTACTTATGATCAGGGTGACATGTTTCTAATATACAAGTGTGCCCCCGAAAAGATTGAACTTGGGGATGTTATTGTTTATGTCTCTGATACTCCCTTGAGTCGAGGTACTCTAATTATACACAGAGTTGTCAACATAACTACAATAGATACAGCAACAGGCATGGACTATTATTATAGAGTTAGTGGGGACAATCCCAATTCCAACACGTATGTAGATAATTATAATTCTACAACTACGCTAATTCCATACGAAGCTGTTGTAGGAAAAACCGTGTTTCTAATACGAAAAATTGGTTATCTCAGACTATGGTTAGCTGATAATACTGCAGTTAGATACATTCTTCTCATAGCTATTATTGGTATAGGAGCGTACCTGATTTTAGCTCCAGATAAGAAGAAAGATAAAGAAGAGGATGTAGTTTTAGAAAAATTGGAAGAACTGGAAAAGAAGGAGAAGAGAGAACTAAGTGTAAGAATTAAGGAATATTTCAAAACCAGTTGGGAGAATACTAAGAAATGGTTTATTGAGTTATTTACTGTGAAAAGACAACGAATTAAACTGATTATTTTCTGTTCAGTAATCTTGGCATTAGTAATATTCATACCTGTAATTGATCAAGCAATTAATACAAAAGGAATAACTACAGGAATTGATAATCTTGTGCTTCTATCTCCTGATTATCATGTTACAGAGGATATGGTTTTTGTTCCATTTACAATATATTTCAAACATGATGGTTCATGGAATCAGGTTCTCAAGTGTTTTACAGTAGAAGGAATTCAAAATGGAACAACTCTATCAACGGCATATTGGTATTCATTTTATCAAGTTGAAGGTGACAATACTGTAGGTGGATCCTTAGTATTTGTAGAAAACGAATTCAACAGTAGTCTTGATTTAACAATAAGGATAAAATATTCAATAAAGAAAAGATTTGGACAAGATATCCTTGATTTAGAATATGAGGAAACTTTCGATTCATCTTTGTTGTAAAAATAGAAAGTAATGAGAATCATAGATTCTCTTTTATTTTTTGAGGAATTTCACTTGATGTTTTTACTGTGGTAATTCCAGCTTCGCTTAAGATTCTCATTTTTTCCTTAGCGGTACCAGATTTTCCATGAACAATAGCTCCTGCATGTCCCATTTGTTTTCCAGGAGGTGCTGTTTGTCCAGCTATAAACGCATAAACTGGTTTAGTTATCTCTTTTTTAACTAAGTCTGCAGCCTGTTGTTCACCAGTTCCACCAATTTCCCCAACAAGTATAATTTGCTTAGTTTGTGGATCATTCTCAAACATTGTTAAACACTCGTTAAATCCAATTCCTTTGATTGGATCACCACCTAAACCTACACAAGTTGTTTGGCCTAAGTCATTAACAGTTAGATTTTGAATAATCTCGTAAGTAAGGGTTCCACTCCTGCTTACGATTCCAACATTTCCCTTTGAACAGATTTTTCCTGGGATTATACCAATCTTGCTTAATTCTGGACTTATTAGTCCTGGGCAATTTGGACCTACCATGGTTACGTTATTATCTAGAGCTATTTGTCTTATTCTAGCAGAATCCTGAACTGGAACACCTTCAGTTATTACTGTGAGCAGCTTAATTCCTGCATCGATAGCTTCCAAAGCAGCGGAATAAGTGAATCTTGCTGGAATGAAAATTACTGAGGCTGTAGCTCCTGTAGCTTCAGCAGCTTCTTTCATACTGTCAAAAACAGGTACTCCTAAGTGTTCTTGTCCTCCTTTTCCGGGAGTAACGCCTGCAACAACCTTAGTACCATAATCTATCATTGATCTTGCATGGAAAGTTCCTTGTTTTCCAGTTATCCCTTGCACAATCACTTTTGTATTTTCATCTAATAGAATTGCCATTTTAGTTTCCTCCTTTTACAAGTTCAATGATTTTCCTTGCTGCGGGTTCCATCTCACCATATGCTTTTATTCCATTTTCTTCTAAAATTTGGATGCCTTCTTTATCATTAGTTCCAACTAATCTTATCACAATAGGTACCTTTATTTCAAATTTCTTTGACGCATTTATGATCCCTTGAGCTACATCATCACATCTTGTAATCCCTGCAAAGAAATTTACAAAAATTCCTTTAATATCCTGTCGTGATAAAATTTCCAGGGATTTTTCAATTTTTGTTTCATCAGCTCCACCACCTACATCTAAGAAATTTGCAGGAGAACTACCGAAGAATTCTAAGATATCACAAGTTGCCATTGCAAGTCCTGCTCCTCCAGATATTATACCTATAACTCCATCTAGTTGAACATAACTAATTCCTGCTTCATCAGCTTCAAACTCCAGATCTGTGTGTCTAGCTCTTTGGGATTTGAGAGAAGCAAGATCAGCTTGTCTATAATCAGAGTTGCCATCTATTACAACTTTAGAGTCAGCAGCAATTATCTGCTTATCAGGTGTTAATACTAACGGATTAATCTCTACTAGAGTAAGGTCTCTTTTTTTGGCCATGTTAATCATTTTAGTCATGATACTAGTAAACGAAGTTAGAGTTTTAGCTTCAAAACCAAGCTTCTTACCTAAATCTACAAACATGTATGGAAAAGGTTCAACTGAAATTGGTAAATACTTCTTGAAGATCTCATCAGGATAATTTTCAGCAACTTCCTCAATATCTACTCCACCTCGAGGACTAGCGATAATCAAATACTTTCCAGATTCATTATCTAACATAACTGCTAGATAGTATTCAGTTTCAATTTCCAGTAGTTGTTCCAACATAACAATTTCAACGGGTTTCCCGCCGTGATCTCTGCCTAGTATACTCTGAATGTATTCTTCAGCTTCATCACTAGAAACTTTTCTAATTAATCCCGCTTTACCTCTTTTCCCAATAAGTGCTTGTGCTTTAGCCATCATGACATTACTGCCTATTTCTTCAGCAAATTGGAGTATGCTACTGGAATCAGTATATGCCTTGAATAGAGGAGTTGGGATTTTATTTTCTTTGAAGAGTTGTTTCCCTTCAATTTCATAAAGCATTGGCATATTGTTGAAAACTGGCTTCAATGTCTTTTTAAGGTCTTTGAAGTGAGCTTACAAAATCGAGAAAATAATTAAGAAAAATTAGATAAAAATTGATGATAATCTATTTCTTTACCATCTCTACTCTTTTAGTTCTAGGATAAGAAAGTACCCATTTCTTGCCACAGTCAGCACAGCTTAAACGCAAATCAACTTTCTTTGAAGTTTTAGAAGCCATTTTTGTTTGAGTGACAGGTCTCTTACTATATTTACCAAGATTTCCATACCCTCGTCTTCTGATTTTCATCTTCCTTGCTGTAGCTGAGAAACCTGCTTTTCTTCTAGCAGTTTTTTCTTGTCTAACTTTCATAGTTTTGTGTGTGCCGCATTTTGGGCAGTATTTGAACATTGTTTCAGGTATCTTAACCATATCATCACTCAACTTTATGCTTGGACATATCTTTTTATTTGTTTCCTTTTTTGAGAAGCAAATAGATGATTAAATTTCTCTTAAAGCTTGAATATCTCTTAGTTTTTGCAGAGGAATTACTTGATAGGTTTTGTTTGGATGCTCTCTTCGGATACTGAGCGGTAAAACCTTAGCTCTTAACTCAAACTCTGAGATATCAAGAGGTGATTTATTTTCCAGTCCTTCTAAATGGAGTAGTACTGGAGCTCCCATACTTAGTTGTAATGCACGAGCACCAACAATACGTGCTCTTTCGAAACGTGTTAGTCTATCAGGACCAACTACTACTTTTTTAGAAATGATTTCCAAGTTTTCTTGATCCCCGTCTGCGCTTAAAGCCATAGTAAACCACCAAAATATGCTTTTAAAGGTTACATCTTCCTACCATGGTTGTATTTTAAAAATATTTAGTTAGATGGGAATTCTAGAAGGAAAAAAAGTAAATCTAAGAATAATGTTTTTCAGTATTTATTTTGATGAAGAGCTATCGAAATTTTTTAATACCGACACTAAAGCAGAAAGCAACCAAAGAGTATTTAGAAACTGTAAGTCTGGGCTATTTACGGTTGCATATCTGGAAAAACTTTAATAAGAAAATAACTCCCAATAAAACAGATATAGTCAAGATGAAGATAAGACTTATAAAATAGATACAAATTGTAGATTAACTTACACGGAATGTCAGCAACATGAGTATGTTCGGGTCGTTTTCCTCATGGTTAAGAACTAAGCTTAAGAAGGAACAGAAGGCTAAGATATTGATATTAGGCTTAGACGCAGCAGGAAAAACAACTTTGACTCGTTATATGAGGTTTGGGAAATTTGCTGAAAATCTTACACCAACTATAGGTCAGAACATTGAGTCGTTCGAATTTGAAGGATGGACAATAACTGCAATCGATGTAGCAGGGCAATCACATTTCAGATTTTTATGGGAAGCACATTATCCCGGATGTAGTTCTGTTATTTTTGTTATTGATGCTGCAGACATCGAACGTTTACCAGAGGCAAGAGATGTTCTCAAAACACATGTCTTCAATAATCCATATATGGAAAATGTTCCTACTCTAATCATGGCTAATAAACAGGATTTACCTGGAGCCGTTGAGGCACCATTATTAATTCAAATGCTTGGTCTTCATCTTGATCTTAAAGATCGCACATTTGCTGTTTTTGATACTAGTATTCTTCATGGTAAAGGAATAAAAGAAGCTTTCATTTGGTTAGTAAATGAACTTGACACTCATTTACAATAAGACCTAAGACTTTTCCTGATTTCTATTCTTTTGGTTTTAAGCTAAATTTAGCTATAAATCCTCCAGTATTATCTGTTGTTAATGGATCAAGATATACTGTAGATTTTTTCAATTCTTTTTCTATTGTCTTATAATTTTCTGGAGGTGATCTTGAAACAATTTTTTTAGATTTTTTCAGATCCTTTATTATTTTTGGTAACTCTTGATTGTCTAGATATGCTTTACTTATTGTATTCTGGAATACTTCTTCATTTTCTAAATAATCAATTGAATGAGTAATGTAAGTAATTGAAGCTTTACCATGAGAACATCTGTAGAGTTCTCCAATAAGCTGTTGTTGTTTCATAGAAAATTGTTGTAATCTATCTGTGCTTAGATTTGAGGAGAAGACTGGAATTACCGCTGTTCTTGAGTTTTGAGGTTCTAAGAAAAATGAAGTATACTTTATCTCATGCAATTCACGAACGAAAGTTGAAAATGGTCTGTGTAAAATTCTAATTGCTTTGTTCTTTGTTCTATTAACATTTTTCTTTAGAGCTTTGACTTGCATCTCATTTGCTGCTACAACAGTTATTGGTACTTTGTAGTTAGTAATTTCTGAGATGTAATTTGCTACATCCCCTTTATCTGTTGACAAAACTAGAATATTTTCTTTGGTATCAAATTCCATAGATTTAACTCCAATTGCTTGTGCAGGAGACAATATGCTAAAAAATCCTCTCCTATACTCTCTTAATTCTGTTATTGGAGGTGCATAAGCCAAAGAACTTGTTACTTTTACTACAGTTTTCTGTGTAAGTTTTGTTATTTCACTGCTCTTTACTTGAGTCTTTCCGACTGCTAGAATATTGTTTACATAGTCTGCAACACAAACTGTTTCTCCAGCATCAAATTCATCGTGATTCATGATATCTGCTGTTTGAACATCTCTCCCCAATGCAATATTTGTAGTGGATTCATGATCAACTCTTATTATGGGTAAATCTCTTGAGTATCCAGATAACTCTCTTTTCTGCACTTCAACTTCCATAAAATCATCGAAATAGGGATGTTTACGAACAGTGTGCCCCCTTTCTTCAAATATATCAAAGAGTGAGTAATAATCTACTTTTCTAGTATTTACTTGAACCCACATTGAACTATATGGAGATCTCAATCTATTGAGCAATTCCAGTGTTTGGTCTAGACCAAATACTTCAAGCCAACGATTCAGCAGGCTAGCAGAGTACTGAAATTTCTTCATTAAATCAGCTGAAAGGAGAAAATCTTCGTTTTGGCTTTCTGTGGGTTTCATTGTGATATGAGATTTCCAATTTTATGCTATAAATATATTATCAAAATAGTGATTATTCTTATCTCCAAAACACAAAATTGAAAAAAGAGTTGTTATTGTAAAATAAGAGGCTGCAAGATGGAGCAATCTAGCACAATCATTAGATTAGCAGAATTATCTGATATAAATGCCATAATAAAGATTAATAGGCTCTGTCTTCCGGAAAACTATTCTTTTGATTTCTTTTATAGGATTCTTTCAGAGTTTGGTTTTGCTTGCGTAGTGAGTGAAGTGGATGGAGAAGTAGTAGGCTATATGCTTTCTAGACTGGAAAGACCTTTTTCAACTTTTATTGGTTTGAATGGATCTAAAGGTCACGTGATTTCAATAGCTGTTCTCCCAGCTCATAGGAAAAAAGGTCTTGGAACCAAAATCATGAAATATGGAATGCAAAAACTAATCGAACATAATGTAGATACTGTTTACTTAGAAGTGAGAGTCTCCAATATAGCAGCTGTAGAAATGTACAAAAAATTAGGCTATTACATTAAAAGAGAGTTTAAGCACTATTATCGTGACGGAGAATCTGCTTTTGTCATGGAATGGGGGAGAAAAGAAGCAAGCGAAGAATTTGAATCAGATTGATTTTTTTTCTTCTAAAACTAATTCGTAATAATGATATATATATAGTGAAAAGTTATTGTTGAAACAATCAAAATGACAATCCACTACTTAGATGAACCATCAACTTCAGCCGATATCTATTCTTTCTTAGCTGATGAAATAAAAGATTGGTTTACATCTAAGTTTCCTGGAGGGTTCACTCCACCTCAACTCTATGCCATTCCTTCAATACATGAGAGAAAGAACACTCTAATATTCAGTTCTACAGGATCAGGAAAAACTTTCGCTGCTTTCCTGGCAGCAATAAATGAACTGTTTATAGAGGCTAAAGAAGGTAATCTTAAAGACGAGATTTATGTTCTCTATATCTCTCCACTTAAAGCTCTTGGCAATGATATTAGCAAGAATCTCGAAGAACCTTTGCAAGGGATTCAGGAATTAGCTGCAGCAAATAATTTGATTACTCCTAAGATTCGTGTAGGAGTTAGAACTGGAGATACAACTCAAGCTGAAAGGACTAAAATGCTTAAAACACCTCCACATATTCTTATTACCACACCTGAAAGTTTAGGATTAATACTAACCTCACCAAAGTTTTCGTTACATCTGAAAAGTATTAGGTGGATTGTTTTAGACGAAATTCACGAGGTTAGTTCGAACAAGAGAGGAGTTATGCTTTCTCTATTTCTAGAGTACTTGCAACAGGTAGTCGCTGAAAAAGATATCACTCGAATTGGTTTGTCAGCAACCCAAGCTCCAATAGAAGAAATAGCTAGATTTCTAG
>JAEOSZ010000008.1 GCA_016840095.1 Candidatus Heimdallarchaeota archaeon | reverse complement strand
GGATTATTACTTTGAGAGATTCTTGGGCTAAGAAATAGCAGAGCATTAGAAAAATTTAAAATTGAAACAAGAAATCAACGGTTGTCAAAGAAGTTTGACAACACTTTAGTCCCTTGGTGTAGCCTGGAAACATTCCAGACTTTGAATCTGGCGCCGGGAGTTCAAATCTCCCAGGGACTACCAATCTTTTTCACAAAGCAACTTAACAGTTATATATGAATATTCACATTTTTTAATGAACTTATTTCGAAGGTGAAACTATGAAGGTGAAGAAGAATAATGAGAAGTTGCACAAAGTCTGGCTTTCATTGAAACCATTCTTAATTTTATTATTACTGATAGCTGTTCTTCTTGCTATAGCTTTGTTAATAATAGCTCTTGTTGAGTTTTTTGATGATAAGAACATCACTTTTCTAATACTTGTAATTGTAGATTTTTCAGTTCTAGGTATTTTCGCAATAGGTTTCATGGCATTTGGTTTTAAGTATGTTATTTCAATCTTTATAGAGAAAGAGGAAGAGAAATGTATCTACTGTGGTAAAGCTTTGAAAGTACATGCTAAATTCTGCCCAGAATGCGGAAATGAGTTACGATAAAAAGCAATTTGGATATCAAAGATAATTCTCAGTTTTTTCTTTTGTATCACTTAAAAGTTCTAGATGTAGCAAACTAGAATCTCGACTTCAGAATTGCCAAAAACTTCATGGATAATTTCTCTGACTTGAATCCAGTCTAACCCATCAATTCCACTCCCAATCCTAGGCATTGCTATTTTCTTTATATTATTTTCATCACAAATCTCTTTCATTTTTTCCAAAGCACCTCTCATTGTTTCATAGGTAGGTTTGTGAAAAACAAGTTTTTTGGTAATTAGGTTGAATACTCTTACAACCAGTATACAAGTTGGATGTTCTAGGAGTTTAGAATCTTCTTTTTTTATTTGTTTGAATTGTTCTTTAAGATTGAATTTCTTATTAAAAAGAACAGCTATTCCTCCACCCATTACAAAATCTGAACTTATACAATGAGCTAGATAATAGTCATCTGAAACTGAAAATAGATCCTTCTTAATCTCATTATATTCCATTTTTTATTCATCCTTTTTGTTGTTCTCCCAACAATTCTGCTATTTCTCTTCTCATCTGTAGAACAAATTGTTCAAACTCTCCTTCTTGATAAACTGATGGTTCTATTTTATTGTAATCAATTGGTTTTCCAGGAAAAGGGTCATCTAAATACCTTGGAAAAAGATGCATGTGTAAGTGGGGTCCTGTGTTTCCATGTAATTCATAATTAATTTTAATTGCTTTTGTAACTTCTTTGAGAGCTTTGGCACTAATCTGAGCTTCTTTCATGTAAGAAAGTAGTGTTTCCTCATCTAGATCAAATAATTCAACCGCATGTGATTTCAATAGTAGATAACATGTGCCTTTCAGACATACTCTTGGATGAGCGCACAACCATGAATTCGAAAATTCTTTTATATCTACATCATCCACTGGAGCTGGTAACTTCTTACAAACAGGACAATTTTCTTCTCTAGAATACAATAACCATTTTTCGTAATCTGTGTGAAAACTCATTTTTAATTCCCTACTTTTCTTCTACTTTAAAATAAATAATAAAGATTCCTTATTCTCATAATTCTTTAGGTTTCAAAGGAAGGATTTAAAATCTGAATTGGAAAGAAAAAGAATTAGTTACAATTCCAGCCCTGTGGTGTAGTGGCCAAGCATTGTTGGTTTCGGTTAACAGACGGAAGTTCGAATCTTCTCAGGGCTACCAATTCTTTTCTTTAAATTTTACCATGGAAGTTCATTGCCTTCCCAATCGAAGAACTTTCCAGTCTTATCCATTGTCAAATTATCTAGCACTTTAGTTATTCCTTTAACAGACTCATAGGTTGTTAAAGGAGCGTTTTCTGTAAGTTCCATTGTAGTCTTTACCCACCCTGGATGCATGGAAATTACAATGATATTATCATCTTTCAAATCTATAGAAAGAACTTTAGAAATCATATTTAATGCTGCTTTACTTGCACTGTAACTGTACCCTCCACCAGGTCTTGTTCTTCTACCTATACTTCCACTTGTTGAAGAGATATTTACGATAATAGGATTGGTTCCGTTTTTGATTAAAGGTAAGAACTTCTCTATTAGTAGAATTGGGCCAATAGTGTTGACAGCAAAGATTCTACTGAAATCTTCTTTGAAGAGTAAACCTATTTTATCACAATGTTTTTCGTCTCCTCCAAACCGGATGCCTGCATTGTTGATTAAAATGTCCAATCTATCTATTTCTTTAGAAAGTGTATCATATGCATTGATTATAGAGATTTTACTAGAAACGTCTAAATCAATAAGAATCAAGTTTTCTTTAAATTTCTCTTTCAACTCTAAAAGATCTGGATATTTAGCTGGGTTCCTATTACAAGCAATTACTCTATTTCCTGCATTGAGAAATTGCCTTACAAATTCAAAACCTATACCTCTGCTACTACCTGTAATTAATATCTGTTTCATCAGTTTCATCTCCTCAAACGATCTTTACCAAGGTACTTCCTTTCCTTCTCTATCTAGGAATTTTCCTGATTCATTGAGACTGCTTTTATCTGTTAAGCTAATTATCTGTGAAATGGGCTCTTCTATCTCCAATGGAGCATTTGAACCTCCCATGTCTGTTTTTATCCAACCTGGGTGAATTGCTAAAGTAATTATCCCCTTATCCTTCAAATCATTTGACAAAACTTTTGTAACCATATTAAGAGCTGCTTTACTAGCTGCATAGGAGTATTTTCCACCCACACTTCGCAGAGCAATGCTTCCATTTTGGGAAGAGATGTTGACTATTTTTGCATTACTACTTTTCTCTAGAAGTGGTAATAATTTTTCACTCATTAATAAAGGTGCAATGGTGTTGACTGAAAAAACCTTTCTGAAATCTTCTTTGTAAATTTCCCCCAATACTGAAGATTCTGACTCATTCCCAGAAATAATACCTGCATTGTTGATTAGAATATCAATTGCATCAAACTCTTTCTCAATATTAGTAAAGACATCATTTCGTGACTGTTCATCAACAACATCAAGCTGAACTATAGTTAGATTATCGGGAAAAATTGATTTCAAATCCTTCAAAGCTTCAGCTTTTTCTGGATTCCTACAACTAGCAATTACAGTGTCTCCTCTTTCAAGATACTGTTTTGAAAATTCTAATCCCAGCCCTCTACTAGCTCCTGTTATGAAAATTTTCTTCATGTTATCTGTAGAAATTACACATTTATAACAGCTTTCTTCAATGATTTGAAGCGTCTACCAAAACTTTAAAATTTCCTTATAATTTATTCAATTCGATAGAAAATACAGACCCATCGTCTAGTGGAAGGATACGGGACTCTGGATCCTGTGGCAGGCGTTCAAATCGCCTTGGGTCTGCCATTTAACATTTTAAACACTTTTTATCTAAATGAATAGTCTTCTCATTGCATTCAGAGCAAAACAGAATCTTGGTTTTGTCCAATTCGAAATTATATAATTTTTCTTCTATTTCGTTTTTGGAATGATACATTAGAACCACTGTATTTGGACTTCCCTCTACCATTCTTGAAAGAGGTTTGTTCTTCTCATTCAGTAAACAGATAATAGGAATCTCATTTTGATATGCATACATTATTTCCATTCCTACTCCATGAGATGGTTCATTAACGTCTGCAATAATCTTAGATGAATTTCTTAACCAGTTCATATCTCTCTCAAAAATCTCTTTTGATGAAGCATCTTCCATCTTTCCTGGAACAAATGGATTATACCCTTGTGATTTTGTAAATTCTATTAGAATATCAAGTAAAGAGAAATCTAATTGCTTGGCTTTTATCATTGAACAAGCGATGTATACATTCTTTTCTTTGTTATTCATTAACTGAAATAAAAATAAAGAAATATAAAAGTAATTTTCAAGCTTAAATTGCTGTTTCTTGATCTGAAAGATGCTGTAAGCCATTTAATGCTGTTAATGCAATGGTTGTTTCTTCAATATTAGAATTCCACAAACCTTCTTTATCTTGAATTGCAGCAAGATAAATTGCAGATTTCTTTAGTGGTAGGGAATCAGCTGTTTCACTTGGTAGAAGTGATTGAATGACATATCCAGTAGTTCCGATATCTGCTGCCCAAGAACCTTCAATAAATTGGGTTCCTACAACTGCTTGTACAAATTGTTGTCTTCTTGTTGGAGCTCTTCTAATATCATGTAATGCAAGCATCATTCTAGCAAACATCTCAATTGGTGTTTTACCAGTCTGTGATGTAGAAAATCTAGCATAGCCTCTTTTAACAATTATATCTATTGAAGCTGAGAAAAGATTAGCCATTTTGTCAAGTAACTTAATATTTCCTGTGATGTCTCCTACATAGCTCATTATGATATGTAGGGGTGTTGTTCTAGAACGAAGATTCGAAGTGAATCTGTTCAGCTTATTGATGAAATCCCATTCTGTTTCTTCAAAGGCTGAATTAAAGAATTCATCAACTAATTCAATCCGTGTATCGAAAATTGTTGGATCAAAGAGACTAAGAACGTACAGAACATAGAATTGTTCATATGAATTATCAATTGTTTCTACAGTATCCACTACTGCCTTAAGACTTTCAATAGACTTACCTAAAGTTACTGTTTTCTTTCCTTCTTCTGTATTGATTGTCCATTCAGTGTCTTCATTGTATCCTAATTTATTGAAAAGTTCCAGCACACATGCTGTTTCAAATGTAGGATTAAAGTCTCCCCAAAATCCTTCCTCAGAAACTCTACGTTTCAAAGCAGATAATCCCTTAGTCATTGCTTTATCAATATTGAGATCTCCCAATCTTTTTGTTTCTAGACCTTTCTCAAGAATAGAAAATTGGTATTCTAATCCAAATGTATCAGATCTATCTGTTCTAGGAATGGAAAACAGAAAATACGCCGTTTCTATTACATTTAGCAAGAAGAATAACACTATAAGAGCTACACTTTGCGCATGAATATGTCCCAAAGGATCACCTGTATCAACAATGATGTAGAAACCAGGAATACTTGCATAAAGGATGATTACAGTTAGAGAAACAACTCCTAAAACTGATAGTAATTTGTTAGTATTGTCACCAAAAATATCTATGAAGTAATGATTTTCAATGTAACTAAGAATCAGAACTAATTCAAAGAAGAATCCTAAGGGAAAGAAGATATATTTTCCAGTTGGACCGATTGGTGAAAGGATAATAACAAATAGATATACTAATGAAATTGCGAAAATTGTTATACCAAAGACTAATGTTTCAACAAATCTTCGAAGACCAATCCTTTGTCCAAACTTGAGTACCCTCGAATAAATACGGTAAGTTTCTTGAGTCATTAGATAAACTAACTTAACTTAATATAAAAAAATTGCTGATATAACGAAAGTAAATTTAGTTTTATGCGAATATATATGCAAGAATTACAATTATTACACAAATGAGAGTAAGTATTCCCATAATCCAAGTCCATTCTTTAAACATTTTGCCAGTATCTTCAGGTTTATCTCTTCTCTTCATTCTGAAAGAAGATGCAATCCCTGCCAAACCTAATGGATAGAGCATAAATACGATATTAACTGCGTTGAAAGCTTTGTCTCCAAGCCAAACAGAAATGAATGAAACAACGAATAAAACTGCTCCTGTAATAGAAATTAAATCTAGAATTTTGTCTCCAAATTCTGTTTTTCCATATTCTTCTCTTATGGATTTGAATGTTTTGCCAATAGTTTGTCGGATGCTCATAGATTTCCCCTATTTTATTCTCTCGACTTAAAGACTGATAATCTATTTATAAATTATATTGTCAGATAGTCATATTAAAGTGACAGTGAATCTGTTTGTACACAGCTTGAAAATAAGATATTACGGGGGCTTTTATAGAGAAATAAAATAGTACAGTTGATGACACTAGTTTGGAGAGTAGAATGTATAGAATTGGCATTTACACCAGTTTTAAGTAGACTATGTCATCAAGTGAAGAATCTCTATAATCGCGCAAATTATCTCATAAAACAAGCACTTACTATGAACAGTGATTTTCCTAGTTATTACGGACTCAACAATTTGCTTAAGACTGAGGAGTGTTACAATATTCTTCCAGCTCATACAGCTCAACATACTCTCAAATTGCTAGTAAGAAACTGGAAAGCTTATTTTCGAGCTTTAGAAGAATGGAAAATTCATCCTAAGAAGTTTCTGAACCAACCTAAAGCACCTAAATACAAACCTAAAGACGGAGAAGGAGTGACGATTATAACCAATCAACAAACAAGGATAAAGAATGGATGGTTGATTTTACCCAATAAAGTTGGATTTCATTACAAAACTCGCTTAACAGCTAGATGTAAATTGAGGGAAGTGAGAATAGTACCTAGAAAAGTAGGATATACATTGGAAGTAGTGTATGTGAAAATCCTATCAAAACAAATGCATAAGAGAACTAGGAAGGGAGCGATCGATTTAGGGACTAACAACCTCGTGGCCTTCGTGGATAACCTCGGAAACCAGCCGATTGTTGTCAAGGATCACGGAAAAGGAATCAAAAGCATTATACAATTTTATCAGAAAAAGCAGAAAGAATTACGGGCACGATATGTGCAACAGCAGAAAAAAAGATTGAAAAACCAGCAGAAGTTAATCTATGGACCAGCTTACTATAAATTACGAGAGAAATATAGGAAGAAACTTAAGAACGCTCTTCATCATTTGACAACTTACTTAGTCGAGCTCTTCGCTGAACGCGAGCTTCATGAGGTGATCATAGGGTACAATCCTAAGTGGAAACAACAGTTAAATCTGGGAAAGAAGAAAACTCAGCTATTCGTTAACATCCCTTTTCTAAAAATCATCAATTTGTTGAAGTATAAAGCAGAGGAACACGGTATACTCGTGAATACTGTTTTAGAGGACTACACTTCGAAAAGCAGTATTCTGGATAATGAATTCCCTCAAAGAAGAGCTACATACTCAGGAAAACGTCATCCTCGAGGAATATTTACTTCTGCCCAAGGTTACATGATCAATGCTGATGTGAATGCTGCCTATAATATTTTACTCAAAAGCGATCCTAATGCACTTCCTCCTAGGCGTGCTGATGGGGTAGGAGGGTACGTGATGTACCCACGTAGGGTGTGTGTGGACCCACAAGGAATGATGCCCACATCGACTATGAAAAATGCTCAACAATGTTTGGCTATTGCTAAGATGCCAACATGATAAAAACTCATCATAAATGTTCTTTTCTCTTCAGAAATTTATGTAGAATGATTTACTCAACTGCTTCAATTCTTACGCCAGAAGACATTTTCAATGATTCGAAGATCTTTAGACCTTTAGTTATTTCACCTATGTTAGCCATCTTTGAATCAAAACGCTTCTCTTCTAGCAGAATGATTATTGCCTTAGCTTTTGAATCGTAAACAATATCTCCTTTCTTTCCAGTTTTAGCAGGTTTTTCAATTGCATATAGTACGTTTGTAGGAATTACAAACATTCCTTCTCTTACTAAACCTCTAGAATTAATAGGTAAATTTCTATTGATGATTTCAGTCAGATGAGGTCCTTTGATACGAACTAACTCTCCTAGCACTTCTCCTTTGCCAGGTATAGTAAACTTAATACTATATCTATCTCCTATCATTTCGAACCTCCAGAATCTGAACCCCTATTTATATTGTTTGATAGAAAGAGAAACAAAATAGAAAATAAATAAATAGTTAGTTGAAATAATATATAATAATTAAAGAAAATT
This sequence comes from Candidatus Heimdallarchaeota archaeon, assembly GCA_016840095.1. Lineage (GTDB taxonomy): Archaea > Asgardarchaeota > Heimdallarchaeia > Heimdallarchaeales > Heimdallarchaeaceae > UBA460. Next base: position 15,942 of record JAEOSZ010000008.1, on the reverse strand, counting down.
GGTTCAAGTTGATTAAATTGAGTCGTTATATTACTCCCAAAGTAGATATGAATGAGCTTCTTTTCGTTTCAGAAGAAGAATCTGATATAAAATGTGGTAAATGTAATGAATCAATGTTTTTTACAATCTATTATAAAGAGAAAGAATCTTTTGATTTTCTAGTTTGTAAAGATTGTGAAATTTATATGCAAAGGATAATCATTGAAGATGATGATTTGTAAATTCACTTGATGCGTTAAACTTATTAATTCTTTACATGGTTCTTAATATACGAAGTTCGGAGGTGTCATGATAAAATGACTGTAAGTAGAAGTTTACAAAAAAATGCATTTGTTGGCAAAAAAATAGTCACTATGACACCTAAGATATTGTTTTAATCTTTGAAACTTTCTCAATTTAACCACTTTTTGCTAGTATTTGTAGTCTTTTTGTCTTGACCCCCTCTTTGTGGAAGTGTATCAAAAGTGTTAAACAGAGAATATCTAGAAAAACGAGATATTAAAAATGAAATTACTGAGTTATCTGCTCAAGAAGCCTTAGCACAGGCTATCGAAAATGAACTTTTGGTAGAAGTACAGCAAGTAATAGGTCAAGGAAAAGAAGCTTTCGTTTGCTGGGGAACTGATAGATTTCAACAACAAGTTGCTGTGAAGAGTTACAAAATCTATAGAACTACACATCGAGGGGTTATACATGGTACTCACAGAACCTCCCCATATGCTGTAATTGCCCAATTTGCAAAGTTAGAATATTACAAGAATTTGGATCTACATGAAGCAAAATTACCTGTTCCTAAACCTTACAAGTATGCAGGATTTAGTTATTCAATGGAACTCATAGGAGATGAAAATGGACCAGCTCCTCTGTTAAGAGAATTGAGTAAGGATTTCTTTGAAGATCCTTCTGAAATACTTGAACAGTGTATAGACATTCTATATGATATGTTCAAAGCAAGATATGTGCATGGAGATTTCAGTGAACATAATTTACTCTTTTATGACAATCAAGTTTTTGCAATAGACTTTCTGCAAGCAAAAAACTTTGCTCTAAAAGATGCAGTAACATATGGATCTCCACTTATACCTTTAACAAGAGCATATAGAATTTTAAGAAAAGATCTTAGTTCGCTTCTACCCTTCTTCAAAAGATCATTCAGAATCGAAGTAGATTATAACGAAGTGTTAAACTACATTTTAGGAGATGTAAAGGAAAAAATAGATAGAGAACTGGAATTACAAGTAGAAGCTAGTTCTTAATCTCCTCTTTTTTTATAATTCTTTTATTTGTTCAAGAGTCCCCAGACCGTACTTGTCATCAAGTTTAGTAAGAATTTTTTCAACTTTCTTGATATCTTTTTCTGCTTCATCTTTAGTGATAAAATTTGATTTTATCTGAAACTTGATTTTCATCATATCTGCCCAAGCTGCTAATCCTTTGTCTTCTGGGTCTTCTAATGCCATAGATGTTGTTTCTTCCAAAGTTTTTATTGATCCTTCTGCATCTCCTCTAATAAACTCGCTTACTCCTAGAAGCCATTTTGCCCAAAGTAATGGAACTTTTTCATCAATTTTTTGTCTCAACTCATAATCAGCTAAAGCTGCTTGATAACCAGGTTCTATGTATTTTGAATCTACTCCATCATCCATATTAGGGAAACAACAAGAAGCAACGTTGTGGTTTAGTTTACCAGATGTTAGATTATCACCCATTTCTAGAGCATATTCAATAGCTATTTTTGAGAATGTAATTATTTCGTCCATCGTTTCTATTTGTTTACCTACTGGAGGCCAATCTCCACCAAGTTTTCTGAGTTCGTTTTGAACTGTAACAAGTCCTTTAAGAACCTCTCTTTCATTATCATAAACTTCAGTGAAAAGTAATAAAATATCAGCTTGGTTTCCACTCTTAATCAAACTGAGAACCTTTTCTGCTATTTCTTTTGGTTCCATTTGTATCAAGAAGAAAGAGAGTTTTTACATATTTATACTCTCTGTATTATCAAAAGATTCATCCCAAAGTATAGTAGAAAATAAGAAAGAAAATATTTCCAAGAAGGATATTAACTACATACCCAATGAGTAAGAATACTATTCCTGGAGGGAGAACTTTGACCCAAATCTTCTTTCTTCCAGTTTTTTCTATATCCTCTTCTACTTCTTTCTTGAATTCTTCTTCTTCTTCAACTTCAACTACTTGCATGAAATGCTTTATTTCCCATTTCTCTGTGTCTTCATCATATTCTTCTGAATAAACAATATCATGCCTATCTTTTGCTTTCTCAACTGGAATTAGATATCCAGAAATAAGCATTAGTATTTTCGAAGCAAAATTTCCATCAGATTTTTCGAATAGAACATTCCCTTTTAATTTATAATATATATTGTAAAATAGTAAAGGTAGTGGATAGAAGATTACCATTGCCAATAACCAGTTAAAGAATGTGTTAAAAATTGGTGGTACCCAATTATATATTGGAGCTAATAAGAAAGCAAAATTGAAGAAATAAACGGGTGTATTGAAAGAGAGAGCCATAACAGCTTTAGCATCAGCACCCCCCATAACTCCAGTATAATAGAGTAATAATCCCATAACTATTCCAACACCAATATTAACACCAAACATGGTTCCAACTTTGCCTTTGTCTGCTGCGAAAACAATGAGAACTATTGAAGTAATTATTCCAGTAACCGTCATTATTATCCAAGGTATGTTTGAAACTTCTCTTTTTATCAAGTCCATAATTGATCCAAATAGTAAACATACTATAACAACAGACATCTGAATGTATAACATAGTTTGATAAACAATAAATGGGTCCGCCATTCTTTCTCATTTTTTCAAATAAATAATATTATTAAAAAGCTTACCTTGTTTTTTGGAAAACTTGAAATAAAACAAAAATTCCGTTTTAACTAGTATAACCATCAGTAGGATTCATCATGTTCCCCTTAAACTTCGAGCAATTATCTGTAGAACCATTATCTGAACTTGCTAAACGACTAAATTCTGCAGTTGGAGATAAGATGATTATTATTTCAGGAAAATGCACTGCAACCTTTGATGGAAGAATCAAATCATTCTTAGATGAAGGAGATAGACTATTAGTAATTAAAAGAGACCTATCCATTATTATGCATGGACCTATTGGTGTAAAACCTCTAAATTGGCAAAAACCACAAGCGGGTCCTATTAGTTTTTCACTCAAAGAATACTTCTTAGAAATGATAACTGAAAGGACAAAGACTAAAGAGATTCTATCTATTGTTTTTTCCCAAATAGCCTTTGTTGCATTATGGCATGCTCAAGATGAAACTGCAATTACTATCTATGGGGATGAAAGTGACTTAGTGAAATATCTAGTTGCGAATCCTGAGCTTATAGAAGATGGATTTCAAGTAATACGGACAGAGTATAATACAGATGTTGGACCTGTAGATATTAGAGGTATAGGAAAAGATGGAGAAACAATTATTGAAGTGAAGAAGAGAAATGCAACACCTGCTGATGCTCATCAACTCAAAAGATATATAGAATATTTCACTGAAAAAGAGAAAAAATCTGTAAAAGGAATTTTAGTTGCGCCAAATTTTCCTGACAAAGTTTTGAAATACCTTAATAAAAATTACTTAGAAGCCAAACAAATTGCATGGGATCAAGTCTTTCCAACTATAAAGAGATCAAAGAGTGCACAATTAGAAGATTTTTTTGAAGAAAAAAAAGAAAAATAAAATTAGATTCTAATATGGTCCACATTCAACTTCATCTAAAACTGCCCATAAGACAATATATATCCAGAAAGTAGCAGTTCCAAAAATTAAACCAAGTATGGCCAATAATCTAACTAAGCCAACATCTAATCCGAAATAGCGTGCTACACCTGCACAAACTCCTCCAATTGACTTATCATCTGCGCACCTTACTAACTTTGCAGGTCTAGTATGTTGAACAGGTTGTGCGGGAGCAGCTTGTGGGGTAGGAGCAACTTCCATTTCTCTACCACATTTTCCGCAGAAACTTGCATGTTCTGCATTTTCAGTTCCACATTGAGTACATTTCATAATTCTCATTTACCTTTTTGTTAGTCATCCTTTTAAAATGTATCCATTAGAAGTGGTGAATCGATGGTTTGACGTGAGTATAAAGCTATTTTACATTAATTTTATATAGAAGTCTGTATCAGCTGAAGTGTATGATTAAAGATCCATTCGTTGTAGTTAACCCTAACGCAAATACAGGTCGATTGGGAAAGAATTTAGAGAAATCAGTTGCACTTGCCAAAGAATATCTTGGGGATTTCGACTATGCAACAACAGAAGGACCAAGACATGAGATTGAATTGGCACAAAAAGCCATTGATGAAGGCTACAAAACATTGGTTGCTTATGGAGGCGATGGAACAGCTACAAACATGGGAAATGTTGTTGTTAACCATCCTGATGTAACTTTAGGATTAATTTCTGCTGGATCAATGTGTGATTGGCATAGAACCAATTCAATTCCTTATGATATAGAAGAAAGTTTAGCTGTACTAGCAGAAGGGCATAGTGAAAAATTCGCCGCAATAAAATGTAAGGGAGATGAAGAATCTTATTCTTTTGATATGACTGATGCAGGGTTTACAGGAAAAGCATCTTACGCTGCACATCATGAGATGAAATGGATGAAAATTGGTGCTATCAAATACAATTATCTTGCAGTCAAATATGTTCTTAAATTCAAAAATGTTCCTTGTACCGTCACTATTGATGACAATGAACCTCTCCTAATTGAAAAATTAACTAATATCTTTGTTTCCTTAGCCGATGACATTGCTGGTTTTAGAGTACTTCCTGGAAACACTGTTTTTAGTAAAAAGAACAATGATTTAGGGATAGGAATTCTACATGGAAAGAAAGGGATGGCTAGAATAGCTATGCTAGCAAAAGCAATCCCAGGAAAGCATATTGGGATAGAAGGATTTTGGTGCTCAAGAGGAAGGAAAGTTGTAATCGAGTCACATGGAGAACCTTTAATCTTTTCAACAGAAGGAGAAATATATAATTTTGAGAGTCCTGTGGTTGAAACTGAAAGGATTGATGATGCAATAAACCTGATTGTTCCTAAAGATAGAGAATACAAAGCTGAATATGATGAATCATACTTTCATGAAAAATATGAGGATACTTTTAAAAAACGCAAATTTGAGCGGCTACCAGATTCTAAGTAGTATTTCTCATTAAATACTCTTTTTTGAAAAAAGATTTAAAAAAGTACATATGTATTATGTACTAGCCTCTTATTTACAGCGGGGATAACAAATGTCAAAAGACGAGAAAAAGAACGCAATCTACATTGGTAGAAAAGGTACTATGAATTACTGTCTAGTTGTAGTTACAATCTTCAATAAAGGAGAAGAAGAATGTACAATACGAGCTAGAGGTAGATCAATTTCCAAAGCTGTTGATGTGGCAGAAATCACTAAAAGAAGATTTTTACCAGAAATAGTCGAAATTGCCGATGTCACTATTGGTTCAGAGGAATTAGATAGTGATGGACAACCAAAAACAGTTTCTACCATAGATATACGACTAAAACGTAAAACATAAAATAAAAGCACAAAACAACCTACGACGAGGTTTCTTTTATTTTCCTATATTTTCATATTTTATATTAGTGGAAGATTTGTCCTATAACAACATCTAGATCAGGGGTGTCTGGAACTCCATCATATGCGATTATCTTATCAATGCAAACTATTCTATTACAATAAGCTCTAAGTAACTCAATATTATGGCCAACAGTTACAATTGTAAGTCCATGAGTGTGATTTAGATAATCCAATAGTTCCATAACTTCCTCAGTCATTTTAAAATCTAAAGCACTTGTGAATTCATCTAATAACAATATTTCAGCTTCAGCTGCGAGTGCTTGTGCGATCAAAACTCTTTGTTGTTGTCCTCCACTAAGATGACCTATAGGTCTTTCTAACATGTGATCCATTTCTACCAGTTTTAGAGCGTCAATTGCTTTTTGTTTGTCTTCACTTTTCAGTGATTTTACTAAACCAGCTTTTGCATATCTCCCCATCTCCACTACATCTCTTACTAAAGCTGGGAAATTTCTATCTATTTCAGAAATTTGAGGAACATAGCCAAATCTAAATTTGGTCTCTTTGGGAATTGTATCTACAAGTTCTTTACCAAATAAAGCAATTTGACCTGTCAATGGCTTAAGTAATCCCATAATTGTTTTCAACAAAGTTGTTTTCCCTGAACCGTTTGGACCACAGATACCGAGAAAGTCTCCTTTATGAATATCAACATTAACATCATACAAAGCAACTAAATTTCCATAAACAACATTGATATCTTTCAAACAGATAACAATTTCATCTGATGTTGTAACACTCATTGTTCATCCCCTCCGATATCATGTTTATGTTTTGTAGGTACTTTCTTTTTCCCTACATCGGTTTTATAGATGATCAATCCCTTTTCATCATGTTTATGAGGAATATCTTTTGCAACACAACTGTCTTCTAAACAATATTGCTTCCCTAAAATAGTCCTTGAACAATATTCACAGTCTGCCACTACGTGTCCAGTTCCTGATTTTCTTCGTTTTGGAGACGCTACGAATGAGATAATGAAAATCAATGTAGCTATTCCAACAATAGTTGATCCAGAAGGCAAATCCCAAAGATAAGACATTGCAACACCTAAGAATCCTGATAAAACACCAAAAATACTACTTAAAATCATCATTTTTTTCAATTTGAAAGTCCATTGATATGCTGCAGCTGCTGGAGTAATTATCATAGCAAAGACCAAAATAGCTCCTACAGCTTTTAGAGAAATATCAATAGTGATTGCCATCAAAGCTAAAAACAGATAGTTCAGAAATCTTACAGGAATTCCATTAATTGAAGCCATTTCTTGGTTAAATGTCATGAAGTATAATTCCTTTTTTAGACCGAAGATTATTGTTAGAACTGAAAGGGCAACAAAAAAGAGAATGACTATGTTCTCAATTGTAACAAGAAAAATATTTCCGAATAGTATAGACCTAACATCAGTTGAATAAAAAGGCATGAGACCAATAAACAAAATTGCTAGAGCCATAAAACTTGTGAACACTATGCCAATAATTACCTCATCTTTCATTATTTTCTTCTCATTAACGTAACCTACCCCTAAAGAAGCTACCAAACCAAATGCGATAATTGTGATTAAAGGATCAATTCCCAACAATATTCCTAGTGCTGCACCAGCAAAAGCTGAATGGGCAATAGCTTCTCCAAGGAAAACCATTCCTTTTAGTAGGACAAAAACACCAATTACTCCTCCTAAAATTCCTATTATCAGAGCTGTAGCAAGAGCTCTAATGAGAAAATTATCAATAAAGACTACAGTAATAGCTACGAGACCACCTAACACTATTAACATTAAGAGTGCTTTGATGTATGGAGTTTCTTTGTATGTATTCAGAAACCTATCTGCAAGAGCCATGAGATATTTTAAAGTCTTCAACTATTTGTTAATTGTGGTTTAACGACAAATAATAAATAAGTTAGAAGGAAAGTAATTTGAATGAACCTCCAATTAGGAAGAATTGCCTGCTTTAGTACAGTGTTAATGATACTATTTACAGCATCAGCTGTTTCTGGAAATGTTTTAGAAATAGATGCTGTTTTAAGGTATGCAGATGAACCTACGGGTGAAATCAAAGTTGTTGCAAGTATATCGGTAATCGCTGACTGGGCAACTGAAATTGGTGAAGGTCTATTTGTTCCCGCAGCTGTTGTTACAGGGGGAGAGGACCCTCATACATTTGAGCTGTTGCCAAGTGATATCAAGATGATTCTAGAATCTGATCTTTTCATAATCATGGGTTTACCAGGTTTAGAATCTTGGATAGACTTAGATGCTTCAGAATATTCAAGTTTAAATGTATTAGAATTAGCTACTTATGATATGATGGAAACTGATCCATTGACAGGTGATAAGAATCCTCATTTGTGGATGGATCCAAACTATGTTAAGAATTTCGTTCATAATATAACTACAGAAGTTGTTTTACTTGACATAGCTCACCAAGCAGAATATGAAACAAACCGAGATAGTTATCTTGTGGAGCTTGATAATTTGCTGTTAGATATACAAGAAGCTCCCTATAATCAGACTATAGGATTAAGAGTAGTTGTACACCATCCATCTTTTCTCTATCTTTTGAATTTATTGGGAATTGAGAGAATGGGCGTTATTGAAGAACATGAAGGATCTGAACCATCAGCTCAACACATTGAAGAAATCGTTAATACAATGATAACGGAAAATGTTTCAATTATAGTAACTCAACCTCAAATAGAGGAAAGACTAATTTTTCAAATTGCTAGAGATACAAATGCGAAACTAGCAAAACTTACACCACTCCTTGGAATAAATAATGTCTTCACCTACATTGATATGATAGAATATGACTTACTTGCTCTTCTATCTCCAGAAGAAGTAGAAGAAAAAGGGTGGGTTTTAACAGCTTTCATTATAGGTTTAAGCTTCTTTGGAGCAACAGTTATTCTCTTGGGATATTTTAGATTCAAAAAATGAATGCAAAATGGGTAAAAAGTAATAGTTCAAAGAACTTGAACCCATCTTGGCTCAAAATCACCTTTAGCAAACTTGATTCTTACAAGTTGTTGAAGGCCTTCAGGTTCATCCTCTCGTTTTGTTTCTACTACTATATCAACAATTGTATGGAGAGTATTTTCTGTTTGTTCATCTATAACTCCTGAATCAAGTAGTAAAAGAGCTGATTGCTTTCTTGTTCTTATTCTAGCTACAAGAGTTTGTAAGAAGTTCAGTACTTGCATTGGCTTATTGTATAACATTAAAATTGCTAATTGATCAAAAACAATCCTGAGATTTTTAGTTTTTTCAGATAAATCATCGATTGTAACAGAGAGTGTAAGTAAATCACTTGCATGATCTAAGTAAAAAGTATTTTTTGGCAATTCTTCAGGGAATGATCTATATGAGATTGAATCTATGAAATGAATTCTTCCTGTATCGATGTGTGTTTTTAGACCTGTAATATTTGGTTTAAGTTCTTTGATGAAGTCATCGACTGAAGAAGCAAAAAGAACAATTAGAATTGTATCACCATTAGTGAGTCCATCTTCAATATACCTTTGAGCTAGCTTTTCTTTTGTAGTTCCAGATTCTCCGCTCATAAGTATCAAAGCACTCTCGACACTTTGAACAAGCATATCGATTCTAGGCTGAACTGACATATTCTCATCCTTCCTATGTAAGTTGTTTAACAACTTCTTTACAGAATTTTAGTGATTTTTCAGTAAATTTATCTGTATTTACTGTCTTTGCAGCTAATCGTAATCTGTGACTAATCTGAATGGGTTCAATGTTAATCTTATCTTTGTATTTATCTTCAAATAAGATAATAGCAGAACTTCTGTAAAATTCCTTCTCACCGTGGTAATAAAGATAAGCACAACCACAGCCTAAAACAGCATCAACAGTAAGATAGAGTTTATCATATTCATCTGCTTCCTCTTCACTCAATTTAGGAATCTCAACCATTTGTTCGAGGAACATTTCTGCCATTTGTTTTGCTGACTTTTTGATATCCTCTTCTTTTAATTTTACCTTTTCAAATGGATTTTTCCCAATCAGAGTTTTACCCATCTGAGCAACAAGAACTCTTGTCCAAGGATAATCAGTTTCTACTCCATCAGTGGGGATTTCTTCGCTTGTTAATACTTCCACATCTAGAAGAGAACTATATAGAGGATCTTCTAAATAATGTGCAACAACTTCACTAATCTTCTCCATGGTTTTCTCTAAGTTATCTCCAGCTGCTTTGTCTTTGAGAATCATCACAAAATCACAGTCTGATTCTCCTGCAATGTGTTCTTTAGTAACAACACTTCCTACTAGAAGAAGACAATCTACTTCATTCTTCAAATCAGCTTTAACGTCTTTAGTAAATTCATCAATAAGGTTTTGATATTCATCCCTCATAAACATTGGACCTCGTGGAGGTAAACCTGTTGGACCAGTTGGAGGACCAGTTGGAGGACCGGATGGTTGCTCACTCATTGTAATCTCTCGTTTATTTGTTATAGGTTTTATATGATAACCAATTTGTGATAGTTTTCTTAAACTTTGCTCAAGATATAAAGAATGCGATTACTTCATTTTCGCGTTAAAGATTTATACTTGATGTATAATTATATTCTGTAACTGTAATATTGGTTGAACATCATGGGGAAAAAAAAGCAGACATATGATGAACAAATAGAAATTTGTCCACATAATGCAACAATAGACAAGATAACTTATGGGCTAGAAACCGATATCAAATTTGGTCTTAAGCATGAGATTGCTGAGCAAAGACTGGAACAGTACGGAACCAATGTAATTCCTAAGGTAAAAGGTTCAATATGGGATGTCTATATCTCCCCTCTTCTCAATTGGTTAATCAATATTTATCTAATAGTTGCTCTAATTATGGTCATTTTAGGTTTAATCAAAGCATTTGTGTATAAAGCTGATTCCGGAGATGTTTGGAGTCAAATAGGTTTCTGGATGGCTATAATAGGTGCAAACATAGTATTTACAATATTTCAGCAAATTAGGGCTCAATTCAAACTTGATGCGTTACATAAGCTGTCAGCCCCATCATCTACAGTTATTAGAGATGGAGTTCCTGAAAGTATTACAGCTGATTTACTTGTTCCTGGAGATTTGATAGAATTAGATCAAGGAGACAGAGTACCTGCTGATGCTCGGATTATTTATGCGAGTAATTGCTTGGTAAATGAAAGTGCACTTACAGGTGAATCTGTAGCAGTAGAGAAAACAAACACTCCACAAGAATGTCTCGAAGAAGATACACCAATTTCTCAAAGAGTAAACATGCTCTATACAGGAACTTTTCTAGAAGTGGGAAGAGCAATAGCTATAGTAACAAGTACTGGAGTTTATACTGAATTAGGAAAATTGTCAACAGAACTTCAAGAGATAGGTTCAAATGAAATCCCAATTCGTTCTAAAGTTAATAGGTTAGCGAAATGGCTTGGATTAGCAGTTGTAGCCTTTCTTGTTGTTTCAGTTGTATACAAATCAATATTACATTCCATTGATGGAACTCTAGGAGATATTGCATTTCTAGAGGATATAGTAATATCAGTAACAACATCGATGGCAATTATGCCCATTAGTATTCCCCTATTAACAACATTAATTCTTCTCACAGGAGTATTATCAATGGCTAAAGATAGAGTGATCATCAGGAACTTATCAGCCGTTGAAACTTTAGGGAGAAGTTCAATCTTATGCAGTGATAAAACAGGAACAATAACCTCAAACCAGATGACCATTCAAAGAATATGGGATACAGATCAATTTTACGGCGTATCAGGTGTTGGTTATAGTAGCAAAGGAGCGATTTATCCTCTTGGAGAAGAGTACCCAGAATCATTTGATGAATATCACCTGCCAGATTCGCTTAAACCATTTGCAGAAGATTCAGAATTAGAATATTTGCTAATTGGAGGATTACTCAATAATAATGCTCATTTAATTGTTGAGGAAGTGTTTGAACCTCACCATCAGATATCATGGAAGACTACTGGAGATCCAACAGATGGAGCGTTTCTTGCACTGTTTAACAAATCAGGAATTATAGAGAAAGAAGTAAGAAAACAATATGGATATCTATCAGAATTTAATTTTGATTCTGTGCTCAAAAGAATGAGTAAAACTTTCCAAGATACGGAAGGATATACATTGTTCTGCAAAGGAGCAAGTGAAACAGTACTACCATTATGTACCCATATAGGAAGACCAGAAAATAATAGAGAAATTACAAAACAAGACAAAGAAAAGATAATGGAACATGTAACAAAATTTGCAGCTCAAGGATACAGAGTAATATCTCTAGCACTGCGACCAATGGAAGCAGATACGATTATACCAAGTAGCAGAGCAGAAGCAGAAAGTGAGCTGATATACAACGGTTTTGTATGTATGTTAGATCCACCAAGATATGGAGTGAAAAATGCAGTCGAAGAATGTTATCAAGCAGGAATAACACCAATAATGATAACTGGAGATAGTCCAGTAACTGCAAAAGCAATAGCAAAAGAAGTAGGGATGATAAGAGGAGGAGAATTAGCAGTAGAAGGGAATCAAATAAAGAAATTAACTGATAAGGAGTTCTTCAATACAAGAATTTTTGCTAGAGTTTCTCCACAACACAAACAGACAATAGTAGGGAAGTATCAGGGAATAAACAAAATTGTATCAATGACAGGCGACGGTGTCAACGATGCATTGGCTTTGACCAATGCTGATGTTGGAATTTGTATGGGCATCGCTGGTACTGAAGTTGCTAAACAAGCTTCTGATGTAGTCATTGCTGATGATAGTTTTACTAGTACTGTTTTAGGTATACGTGAAGGTCGTGGATTGTTTGATCGTATTCGTGTTATGATTTTCTTTTACATTACTCTCAACATTGCTGAAGCTATCCTTTATTTTGCTAGTTCTTTCATCACAGGATTTCATATTGTTAATGACTTCCAGCGTGTTTATATTTTCTCTACCGCACATCTAATACCACCATTTGCTTTTATCTTCGATAGTATTGCAGATGAGATAATGGATTATCCTCCTAGAGATGATGAAGAAATTTTCAATAAAAGGTATGTTTTAGCTCTAGTTGTTCTAGCTTTGACACTTGCTTTCTCTGGAGGAATTGTATATCTATTTGGATATCTCAATATTCTTCAGATTACTGATTTTAACCTCACTGGAATCCTTCCAATTCTCCGCGGTGATCCTGGTTCAAGTATCTCTTCTCCTATCAATTTTGGACATGCTAAAGCAAGAACAATGTTTGTCACAGTTCTTGTTATAGCTGAAAGTCTTGTTGTTTTAAGTTTGAGAAGATTGAATAAGTCTGTCTTTCGAACGTTCAAAGAAGATAGAAAATGGATTGTCTTCATTTTAGTGTTCATTGTACCAATTCTTCATATTCTGCTAATGTATATCAAACCTCTCCAGCTTTTAGTTGGGAAGATTTTCCCCTTCTTACCTGAGTTCATACCTTTAGGGATAGTTGACTGGCTGGTGGTGTTAATAGCAATAGCTATACCTTTAGTAACGCTTGAAACATACAAATTCTTCATTCGTAGGAGAAAGTCTTATTATTAGCTATCAACAAAGTCCATGTCTGAAGATTTATAACAGATTTGGGAAAATCTGAATTGAATTTCACTAGGTGAATCAATGTTTTCCAACCAACAGAGAAGAATAAAGGAGCATCCAATTCTAGACGAAGAAGAGTATGAGTTAACTAAATTTACCTTTGATGGTAAGGAATTCTTTGGAAAAAGGGGAGAGATGATATCCTCCGCTCTAATAGCCAATGGAATCCAGATTTTTGGAAATCATCCTAAAGATAAAGCACCTCTAGGTATTTTTTGTGCAAATGGACAATGTGCTCAATGTACAGTTCTTGTTGATGGATTAGCTCTCAAATCTTGCATGACACCTTTGGAAGAAGGACAGAAAATAGAAAGTGTTAATGATTATCCTCCTTTACCTGATGACAATGAAAAAGTTGTATTCAAACCAATTCCAACAATAGATACTGATGTTCTGATAATTGGAGCTGGTCCTGCTGGATTACAAGCAGCTCTTACATTAGGAAAGTTAGGAGCTAAGATTATACTCATTGATGATAAAGATAAGTTGGGAGGAAAGCTTCTCCTACAGACGCACAAATTCTTTGGATCAGTGAAAGATTCCTTTGCTGGGACTCGAGGAATTGATATTGCAAAGATTCTTGAAGACCAATTAAAGGAGTTTGAAAACATTGAAATCTGGCTCGATAGCCCCTGTATTGCTGTCTTTTCAGATAAACTTGTTGGAGTTTTGAAAAAGGAAAAGTATGTTCATATAAATCCTAAGAAATTATTAGTAGCTACTGGAGCACGGGAGAAGATGCTTGCTTTTCCAGGTAACTCTCTTCCTGGTGTATATGGGGCAGGAGCATTTCAGACATTAGTAAACAGAGATTTAGTAAAATCAAGTGAAAAGATTTTCATCATTGGTGGAGGTAATGTTGGTATTATTGCTGGTTACCATGCTATCCAAGCTGGTATTGAAGTAGTGGGATTAGTAGAAGCTCTACCTAAATGTGGTGGATATAAAGTACATGAAGATAAACTCAGAAGATTGAATGTTCCCATTTTCACTCGTCATACAGTTGTTGCAGTTCATGGAAAGAATCATGTTGAATCAGTTACTATTTCCGAAATAGATGAAAAATTTCAACCTATAAAAGGAACAGAAAGAACTTTCGAAGTTGATACAGTTCTTATCGCAATTGGTCTTGATCCAGTGGATGAATTTTACACAAAAGCAAAAGAATTTGGTTTGGATGTTTGGGCAGCTGGTGATGCTTTAGAGATAGCTGAAGCTTCATCTGCAATGTTCAGCGGAAAGATATCAGGTATGAAAATTGGTAAATCTTTGGGATTGACAGATGAAGACGTTCCGACAGAATGGGAAGAGAAGGCTGAAATTCTTAAGAGTCATCCTGGTCCTGTAATTAAACGAGAAAAACCGATTGAAGAAGTAGGAGTCTATCCAGTCTTTCATTGTAACCAAGAGATACCTTGTAATCCTTGTACATCAGTTTGTCCAAAAGAGTTAATTGTGATTCCAGAAGGAGGAATTCTAGGTTTACCTGAGTTTCAACAAAAAGATGTGGAGTGTATAGGCTGTGCTCAATGTGTTGCTGTTTGTCCAGGTTTAGCAGCTACACTCGTAGATTATAGAGAAGATTCCAATCAACCTAAAGTTACAATTCCTACTGAAGTATTCGTCCGTAAAATTGAGGAAGGAGAAGAACTAATTGTAGTTGATGAGGATGGAAATGATTTGGGGATTCAGAAAGTAGAGAAAGTTCGAACTCTTAAAAAATATCCCAAAACACAATTGGTCACAGTGAAGCTGCCAAAGGAAGTAGCTTTGAAAGCTGTATCTTTCAAGATTTCCAAAGATTTCAAAATGAAGGAAATTGAGAAGTTTCAAGAAATTATTCCAGATGAAGCTATAATCTGTCGATGTGAGAGAATAACAGCTGGTGAGATAAGAGAGCTAATAAAACAAGGAATAATTGATGCTAATGAATTGAAGGCAATAACGAAAATAGGAATGGGAGCTTGTGGAGCTAAAACATGTTCAAAACTGATAGACAAATTATTCAGAGAAGAAGGAATTGCTTTTGATGAAATAACACCATTTGTACAAAGACCGCTATTCATTGAAGTACCTTTGAGATATTTCACAGGATCTGAGGAGGACGAGTAAAATGGATAAGAGATATGACGTCTTGATAATTGGAGCTGGAAGTATAGGTGTTCCAGCGGCATATGCAATAACTAAAGCTGGATTGAAAGTTGCAGTAATTGAATCTCTACCTTCTGTCGGTCAAGGTCAGAATAAGAAGGCTATTGGTGGAATAAGAGCAACACACACTAATGCTTCAAAGATTCTACTGTGTCAAGATTCCATAGATATGGTTTCAAACTGGGAGAAGAAGTATGGACATGATGTTGAATGGTTCCAAGGTGGATATACGTTTGTTGCATATAATGAAGACCACGAACAACTCATGAAGGATAATCTGAAGATACAGAAGGAAGCAGGTTTGAATATCAACTGGGTTGATACAGATAAAATAATGGAACTAGTACCTGGAATTGAAGAGGAAAGTCTTAGGGGAGGAACTTATTCTCCAGAAGATGGAAATTCTTCACCTTTGAAAACTCTGTCTGTAATGGAAAAACAATCTAAGCTTCAAGGAGCAGAATATTTCTTCAAAGAATCAGTGAATAACATTAAAGTGGAAAACAATTCTGTTAAGAAAGTT